>NZ_JBBOYD010000001.1:4302500-4602500 GCF_038007965.1 Niallia sp. FSL W8-0635
TACTACTATTTAATGCCATCATTTCTCTCCTTTTTAACGTATTCCATTCACTAATCCCATCATCTGATCTGCTAAAGAGATGGATCTGGACTGAAATTGATAGGAGCGCTGTGTAGCAATCAGATTGACCATTTCTTTGCTTATATCCACATTGGATTGTTCCAATGCATTCTGTTTCATCCCAATTTCATTTCTTCTAGCACCGTCTAAATCTAATATTGCTTGATTTTCGTCTGCTGCGTCAGAAAGTCGGTATAAATTATCCCCTGTCTTTTCAAGGCTCTGTGGGTTATTCGCATAGGATATACCAAGATTCACCGCTTCCTGTCCACCATTATTCAACTGTACTGTAAGCGTTCCAGTTGATGAAAAAGCATAGTCTTTAACATTATTATTTAATAAAATTGGGTTATTATTCTCATCAAGGATAGCATGTCCTTCTTTTGTAACGAGCATATTCTCATTATCAGAAACTGGAGATAAATACATAGCTCCATCTCTTGTGTAGCGAACTTCATTTGCCCCGCCGTCCTGAACTAACACTCTGTATAATTGCCCTTCTTTTGTTAACGCCGTATCTAAAACGCGATCTGATGCTTTAATGGTTCCCTGTGCCATCACTAATTGTGTTTGGGCAATTTTTGCACCTACACCTTGTCTGATTCCATTTGGAGTCTGACGGTTGACTTCTTGGGTTTCATCCGATTGGTTGTTAAATTGCTGAACAAGCATATCTGTAAAGGTTGCATTTTGCTTTTTATACCCAGTTGTATCAGAATTGGCCATATTATTACTGATGAGATCCATTTGCTTTTGTAGCTGTGTTAATGTATTAGTAGCCGTTATCATCGTTCTATTCATAGCGATCCCCCTTTACTAGCTCTATCTATCGAAAAGCTGCGTTCGGAAAAATTTGCTTTTATCGCACAGCCTAAATAAATTTACTTTTGATTCATATTAATTTCTCAGAAAGTAGTTCGAAAATAATTCTTATATTTTACCAATTTCATTTGCTGCTTGATCCATACTCTTATCATATGCCTGCAGCATTTTTTGATTTGCTTCAAATGCTCGATACGCCGTCATCATATCTGTCATTGTTTGGGCTGTATCAACATTGGAGTTTTCTAGAAATCCTTGTTTAATCTGGAAAGTCACTTCGTTATTTGCGTATGCACTTGGAAGAGCTGCACCTTCTTGGGCTTGATATAAACCATCGCCCTGTTTAACAAGCTGTTCTGGAGTATCCGTATAGCTTATTCCAAGACGATATGCTTCACCATTACTACCTGTAACCACACCATCAGAATTAACCGAAAAATCAGTGCTTGTAAGCTGAATGGGTTCATTATTTTCATTTAAAACACGTAACCCACTAGCAGTAGTTAAATAGCCTTGTCCATCTAAAGTAAAATTACCATTTCTTGAATAAGCTACTTCTCCATTTGCGTTTTGGATGCTAAAAAATAATCCGCCACTCAGATTTGTACCATTCCCAGGAACATTGCCATTTACTAACGCTAAATCAGTATTTAAATCTGTTTGATTAAGGTCTCCCTGTGTAAACTTTGGTATTGCTTCCTGCATATAGACACCTGTTGCTAAATAGCCTATTTGTGCTTTTTCGACAGCGCCACCCGCATTTTTCCTAACGCTTTGCTGTAATAATTCAGGGAAAGCTCTCATTGATGATTGATCCGCTTTAAAACCTGGTGTCGTACTATTAGCCATATTATTGGAAAGCATTTCAGTTTTGCGTTGCTGTGCAAGCATACCAGAAGCTGCTGTATAGAATCCTTTAAACATAACAGTCTCCAATCTATACAAAATTTTCGATTCTTATATATATACTCTATTATAAAAAAAATATTAAAATATTACATTAAGTTTTGTTGAAAAAAGTCTAAAAATGTTTTTATTCATCCTTTATTATATCGGGTTTCCTTTATAACAATCTACTGGTAGATATAGGAGGGAATTTAAAGGGCTACATTTCTTAAAATCGGGGATGTTTCTACAACTGTAAAAAAAACACTTAACTTTAAAAATAACTTTAAGCAACCATAAAAAAATCGGAACATGAAAAAATTTTCTCAAGTCCGATTTTTTAGGTTTAATGTTCATCCTAGCGGGTATGAAATAACTAGATTTCATTTTCCTATGCATAAACAAGATTTTTTCGCTCTTGTTTATGCACCCCCATTTTTTCATTAGCTTAATTTTCTTTTTGGAAGACGATCAATGTTATCTAACATGATACCAGTACCTATTGCTACACAATCCATTGGATTTTCAGCTACTAATACAGGAACTTTAAGCTCATCCGCTAATAGTAAATCAATTCCATGAAGCAATGCTCCACCACCAGTTAAGATAACCCCACGATCAATGATATCTGCTGAAAGCTCAGGAGGCGTTCTTTCTAGGACACTTTTTGCAGCTTGTACAATAACAGCCACCGATTCTCTCAACGCTTGCTCAATTTCATCTGAATAAACAGTAATTGTTCTTGGGAGACCAGAAACCATATCGCGTCCACGGATGTCCATTTCTTCTTTTCTCGATCCAGGGAAAACAGTTCCAATATTAATTTTTATATTTTCTGCCGTACGTTCCCCGATTAGCAGCTTATATCTTCTTTTAATATAGTGAAGAATTTCATTATCGAATTTATCTCCAGCCATTTTAATACTGGAAGAAGTAACGATATCACCCATAGAAAGTACTGCTACATCTGTTGTACCGCCACCAATATCAACAACCATATTACCGCTTGGTTGGAAAATATCCATTCCAGCTCCGATTGCTGCAACCTTTGGTTCTTCTTCTAAATAGATTTTCTTCCCGCCGCTTTTTTCCGCTGCTTCTTTAATTGCTTTTTGTTCCACGCTTGTAATATTTGTTGGACAGCAAATAAGAATTCTTGGCTTTGAAAGAAATCCTTTTACATTTAATTTATTGATAAAGTGCTTTAACATCGCTTCTGTTACATCAAAATCAGCGATAACACCGTCTTTTAATGGTCTAATAGCCACAATATTCCCTGGCGTACGCCCAACCATGCGACGAGCTTCTTCTCCGACTGCTAATACTCTACCTGTATTACGGTCTAATGCCACAACAGACGGCTCATTTAGCACAATACCTTTACCTTTTACATGAATTAGAACATTCGCTGTTCCTAAATCTATACCAATATCTCTAGCAAACATTAAATACGCTCCTCCTTCGTCTTAGCTTTTCCTTTTTTCCACTTAATCATTTCATTTTCCTTATAGAAACAAAGAGCTGGCTTTCACACTATATGTAACGATATCCGCATACTTAAGTTTCATTAAACACGCTTTGCAAAAAAACATTCCTTTTCCTTCATACTCTCTTTTAAATGTTTTCCATTCGCGCTGCTAGCACTTCTCCCTAAAAAAATGCTACCAACTATTTACATCGCTTAAATATGTCATTCTTATCGCTCTATATTAAATCAACCATTTTTTCTTTTTCAATAGATGAATTATGTATGTTTAGGTTAAAATGTTGTATGTTTTTTTCTCTATCTATTTATACCACTCTAATTTTTTATTTTATCATATGGATGAAGAAATAAATAACATTTTGTCAAAAAAATGAGTTTTTTTTCACAAAATGAAAGAACATTCCTTCTTATGTGTATCAGGCGATCATTCAACTATTTTCAAGCTATTTATGTTTTTTACAAAAGAAAAAAGGACATTAAATTACAAGTCCTTTAAAGCTATTATGTACCCACTATTAGGATTCCAATAGAATCCTTTTTTTATACAAAATTTTTTCTCTATCGATGGAGTCACCTCCATCGATAGACTGTTGTAACTGCATTTCTCAAACTTTCCTTTCTGTGTTAAAAATCTCCCGGGCATTTTGTTATCCATCTTCCTTCTTCTCTATCTTCATTATTAATAACAAATGATGAAAAAAGATTGCCCCATATTTTTCTTACTGTACAGTTTCCCCTTCTAGCTCTTCCTTTTTATATTTCATTTTAGTTGCTTCCCCACCGCGTAGATGTCGAATTGATTTATGATAATCTAGAATTTCTTTCACTTCATTTGCTAAATCTGGGTTTATTTCAGGAAGCCTTTCTGTTAAATCTTTATGGACTGTACTTTTGGATACGCCAAACTCTTTCGCTATTACGCGAACCGTTTTTCTCGTCTCCACGATATACTTTCCAATCTTGATAGTTCTCTCTTTGATGTAATCGTGCACACCACTCGCCCTCCCTAAATTGGATGTGAGAAGTGTGAAATGAGACTCGCTTTTCGCTTCATCGAAATTCTTCATCCCGCACGTTTCCTTTCCTGCAATATACGTTTCTTCATGCGGCAGAAAGTCAAATACTTTCTGTACTTATTATGATTAAACATGTCCTCAACTACATATCCATTGTCTTCAAACGACCCCTCACTCCAAACTTCCGCTTTGTAAGGTTTGTAACATTTTATTAGCTTGGGTAAGACTTTATGCAGAAAAATATGAATAGGGACAAGGTTTGTCTAAATTTTTTTATCATTTTATTGATTTCCGTCTGTTTCTTGACTATTTTTCTTTACATATAGGACTGGAAATTAGGTTATATAGAGATTTTTAAATTAGCGCTACGGAGAAGGATGGAGAGAATAAATTTTTTAGCTTGAAACAAACTCAGTTTTTAATGAAGGGGTTTTCCTATCTCGATACAAATAGTTAGTGAACGGAATATTACGAATTAGCACTGAAATATTTCCCGAGAAATTTGTCATTTTCCGCTCCAATGTATTACTTCTTACAATAAGCTCCCTTATATTAGCGAAAGGCACCATTACTTATTACCTGTTTTTTCTTTATATCGAGTAAATTATTTTCTTGAATTTTGATTTAATTGGACTAATACAGCGTAGTGGGAAAGGGAGAGGTTCAATTAGAAAGCTTTGTTGTCTAATTATGTTACACTTTCCGCTTCGACATTTCCCATGGAGAAGGGACTTCTTTCGCGTTAAATAGACGTATTCGATAGTGCGGTTTTTTCCATAAATAAAAGAGGTTACTATCTAGTTCTTACTTTTCATAAGATGTATTTTATCTTATACAAAGTAAGAACTTTCTATAGCAACCTCTTGTTATCTTTTCCTATTTTCACCATTACATTTCAAACGTTATATTATGCGTTTGGATCTGTAGAACTTTCTGCATCTTCATCCTTATTAGAATTTATCCCATTTTCCAATGAGTTGTCTGTCGGCATTTCTTCATCAATGGAGCTTGATTCTTCTACCTCTGAATCAGCTTCTGATGTTGCACCAGAAGTATCATCGCTTTGTAAAGCACTTAACGGCTTACCAAAATAATCAATTGGATTTACAGCAACATTATCTTTTCTTACTTCAAAGTGAACATGGACACTTGCATCTTGATTTAGCTTGCTTTTTCCAGCAGTCGCTAATGGCTGACCTTTCTCCACTTCATCGCCAACTTCCACTTGGAAATCCTTGACAGATTGATAATATGTTTTAATCCCATTTTCATGATCAATTTCAATTGTATTACCTAATAGAGAATCTTCCGCCACTTTAGTAACGGTTCCACTTAAGGCAGCTACTACTTCAAATTCACTATCATCTTCCATTTTTAAATCAATACCTGTATTTGGTTGATATTGATTATTATAGAACACTAATGATTCAGCTTGTTTTTCTTTGCTTGCCGTATTATCGTAGAATTCTTTTTGTGTAATAAATGAATCTTCATCTACTACAGGCCATGCAAAATTCTCAAATTCCTTGGCTACTGGTTCTGCAGGCTCATCGATTGGCTTTGTTGGCATATCAGCATCATATTTATACTTATCTGTTTCTGATGCGCTATTTTGATACCAAAGGACACCTGTTAGAATAATAGCTGCACTTGCGATATAAACGGCTGGAAATGCCCAACGCTTTTTAAAAAAGCTTTTTACTTTTGACTTTTTTGGAGAAGTACGTTTGTTTTCTTCCTCTCTCATTTTATCATCACCTCAGCAATCATTCTGAACAGATAATGATAAATATATACCTACTAGCATAAAAAATTTTTTAGACTTATTTTTCGACAAAGTTCTTTTTAATATACATGAAATAGAAAAATTTTTTATCAGTAGTTGAAATAGCGCAGAAAAAGCAAGTCCCGGGTTGGAGACTTGCTTAGTTTGGCTGATATTTTCGTTGCTTTGGCTGATTTATTTTTTGTTTGGCTGATATTCTCGCTGCTTTGGCTGATTTATTTTTTGTTTGGCTGATATGCTCGCTACTTTGGCTGATTTATCATTTTTTTGGCTGATATGCTCGCTACTTTGGCTGATTTATCATTTTTTTGGCTGATATGCTCGTTGCCTTGGCTAATTTATCATTATTTCCGGCTCATTCCCTCGTTGCTTTGGCTAATTTATCATTATTTTCGGTTGATATCCTCGTTGCCTTCGCTGATTTATCATTATTTCCGGCTCATTTCCTCGCTACTTTCGCTGATTTTCTTATTTCTGGGCTGTATATTTCGTCAACATATCATCCGATGCTGTTACTTCTACTCCTTTATAATAATATTTAACGATTTCATCATATGTTTTTCCGTTGGCTGCCATTCCATTTGCTCCATATTGGCTCATTCCAACACCATGCCCATATCCTTTTGTTGCAATATAGACAGTATTGCCCTTTCGTTCCATTGTGAAGTCCGTTGATTTTAGATTTAATTTTTCCCTAATATCTGTTCCTGATATTTCTTTGCCATTGATTATTGCACTTGCAATTCTTTTTCCTTTTGTATATTTCACATCTTCTAATACTTCACTGCCAGATCCTAGAGATACTCCTAACGTCTTTTCAAACTCATTGACCGAATAGGTTACTTCGCCTTTAAATTTCGGTGAATTTACATCCCAAGGGCTCTCCACACTCTGTAAATAAGAAATAGAATTGGCCCATACATCATCTGAATTTTCGGTATATCCATTACTTGTAGAGAAGAAGGTAGCATCTATCGGATTTCCCTCATACGTTAAAATTTGCCCCTTTGTAGCTGCTACTGCCTCTTCAATCTTCTTCATATTCTTTTGCCAATTAAGCCCGTCATTTTCCCAGATTTTCTTTAACTCATCTCGATTGTTGTATACTTGATAATTAATTGTGTCGCCGACTAATGCTCCATCTGGTAAATCTGATTTTTCTTGGTTCATCATTCTTTTTACAATATATGTTCTTGCTGTTAAGGCTTGTGCTTTCAATGCTTCCATTTCAAACTTTGCTGGCATTTCGGATGCAACAACCCCAACTACATATTCTTCTAAGTCTAGTTTCTCTACTTCTTGCTTATTTTCCCTGTATACGGCTACTTCTATTGCAGGCTCTGAAACTTGTGCAGATTCCGTATTACTCTTTGGCTCATCTTTTTTATCCTGAATAGAGGGCAGAACAAGGATTGTGGGAACGAGTAAAGTGATTGCAAACAGAATAACTCCTAGTACGATGAAAGGTTTGATTTTAATCATGAATTAAAAGCCTCCATAAGATAGAAATAAGACCTTCTAACTGTCTCTAAAACATTCTTATGGAGATGGACAAGCTTTTATTCCTTCTTTTTCTGTTTAAATATAAAGCATTCATTAAAAAAATAGTTCTATATTTGTCAGTTATGCATACTATTTTAGCAATCCTGTTATTTAAACACCCCAAGCTATTCCCCCTATTATATAACAACATATTAAGGAATCTTTTTTTGCTTTTCTAATCATTATTTTTTTCATATTATGTATAATTTTGCCCATAAAAAAACAAACTTTATTTATCTGAACGTACTCGATAAATAAAGTTTGCCTTTTATATTATGCATTTAAATCTGCAACATAGCTTGCTGTTAAAGTTAATTCACTTTCTTCGGTAATTCTTTCGATATCAGCACCTAAGGCAGCTAATTTTTGGTGGAAATTCACATAGCCACGATCTAAATGCTTAAGCTCTGTGACACGTGTAATACCATCGGCTACAAGTCCAGATAAAATCAAGGCAGCAGCGGCACGTAAATCAGTTGCAGCTACTTCTGCACCTTGTAGATTTGTTGGTCCATTCATTACAACGGAACGACCTTCAATTTTCACATCGCCATTCATGCGTCTAAATTCTTCCACATGCATAAAGCGATTTTCGAAAACTGTTTCTGTAATCATACTTGTTCCTTTTGCACGAAGAAGTAATGCCATCATTTGAGATTGCATATCTGTTGGGAATCCTGGATGTGGCATTGTTTTAATATCTACAGCTTTTAAATTCTCGGCACTAATTACACGGATACCATCTTCTTCTTCCTTGAAGACAACACCCATCTCTTCCATTTTTGCAATTAAAGAAGATAGATGCTCTGGAACTGCTCCTTGTACGAGTACATTTCCACCAGTAATAGCAGCAGCAATTAAGAAAGTACCTGCTTCAATTCTGTCAGGAATAATTGTATGTTCTGTACCATGTAATACTTCTACACCTTCAATACGAATTGTTCCTGTTCCTGCACCTCTTACTTTTGCTCCCATTTTATTTAGGAAGTTTGCTAAGTCAACAATTTCTGGTTCTTTTGCTACGTTTTCGATAACAGTCGTTCCTTTTGCTAAAGAAGCGGCCATCATAATATTTTCAGTAGCACCTACACTTGGAAAATCAAGATAGATTTTAGCTCCTTGTAATCGGCCATCTACTGAAGCTTCGATAAATCCATTACCAACCTGAACCTTTGCTCCCATTGCTTCGAAACCTTTTAGATGCTGATCAATTGGTCTAGAACCAATTGCGCAACCCCCAGGTAATGCTACTCTTGCATGACCATTTCTTGCTAACAAGGATCCCATAACTAAAACAGATGCACGCATTTTTCGTACATATTCAAACGGTGCTTCCACACTTAGATCCTTTGATGCATCAACGATTACTTCTCCATTTTCAAAATGTACGTCTGCATTCAAATATCGTAATACTTCATTAATCGTATATACATCTGAAAGAGTCGGAACTGATTTAATTATACTTCTTCCACCACTTGCTAATAATGTAGCGGCGATCACAGGCAAAACGGCATTTTTTGCGCCTTCTACTTTAACCGTTCCATTTAACCTTTTTCCGCCGCGGACGATGATTTTATCCAAAGTCTATTCCCCTCCGCGTCCAATATCTCTATATTAATATTCAATCGTTATGATGGGTGTGCCAACTACAAACGTAGTTTTTCCTCCCATATCTTGTGTTCTCAATCCTATTTGTACGTTCATTTCCTTTTCGCTATTATCAATTCGTTCTTCAAATAAGGGCGTATAAGCGGAGGTAGATATAAAATCATCCTCTTCTAACGCCTCTACTTTTTTTGCCTGAAATGCATTTAGCAATTGGTTAACTTTATAAGGCAAAGTCTCATTCATCTTATCACTGAATTCGCCTTTAATACAAGAGAAAATTGTCGGTTCCCCCCGAAATATGTTAGAAATATTTTCGTTAATTTCCATATCTAACCTTTTCATTTCTTTGTCCTCTAACTTCTTCCCTCTCACCTCATAGATAATATATGATTGAACGGCATCAGTTGTTAAAGAAGTGGTTATGATAATACTCTCTTCCGTTTGATTACTGGATGGAACAATCATCTTCGCTTGCCAGCTTTGATGTGTTTTTGTTTCAACCCAGTCACCATTTGGGAAAACTTTATTCAATTTTGACTGATATGCTTTTGCATCTTCTATGCTTGTAACATTTTCCAGTCTTTCTCTTGCATGCAGAGACCATTCATTTATTGTTACGTCTTCTTGTTTTTGTAAAATTTCATTTATTGTTATTAAATCCGACTTCGTTCTCGCGATAGTGATGTTATTCCCAAATGTAAGGCAAGCCAAACCAATTAATATTGTTATAATAATTAACGTTTTATTTATCTTCATTTTAATTCCTCCCCCATACTACCATTGTTTCCAAGGAGAAGAATTGCATACTAATGATTAATCGTCACTTTTTGACATGAATAAAACGTTAATCCAGGAACAAACTATTTAAGCACACAAAATGAATTTTACTGAAAAAACGCAGCAAAGAAAACATGTATGAAGACCTATCTTTGTTATTAATTATTTCTTGTTCTGGTAATTACTTCAATATTAATGGTAATTGTTGAGACCAACTTAAGTAGTCTAGTAAAAAATTACTGACTATTGACCCCATAATAATAGCTAATAATACATACAACACCCTCGCTTGGAATACTCGATTCTTGCGAAGGAATTTTTCAAAATTTAGGGATTGCAAAGCCCACCATGAAAGAGCAATAAAAATGATATGTATCAAAATACTAAGTAATGCTTGTTGTCCAAAAGCTTCTACCATTTTTTCCTCCAATCCATCTCTTCTGTTTCAACTATTATTTGACGTAATGACCCATTAAAAAGTTTCACTTTGATTTATTATTTTTTTAAATTTTTGTCCTGTATATAGGAGGAGTATAATTTCCTAAAAATACAATCGAGAATTCACCTTAAACATCTAGACTTTGCAGCTATTTCCGAGGTTTTGGCGATCCCTTTCCATAGGGCAACCGGAGTTTCTCACATTTCCAAGAAGAGCAAAAAAGGGGAAATCTCAGCACACTAAAAAAAGCCCCCCTAAGGGACTTTTTTTAGTATTTCTTCTCAACAATGGATATACGATTCATTGCACGTTGAAGCGCAAGTTCTGCACGTCTAAAGTCCACATGCTCTGACTTTTGAGCATGTAATCTTTGTTCTGCACGCTCCTTAGCACGTAAGGCACGATCATAATCAATTTTTTCCGCTAATTCAGCAGATTGAGCAAGCACTGTCACCTGATCTGGGCGAACTTCTAAAATACCACCATTCACCGCTATATATTCAGAATCTGAACCTTTTTTCAAGTGGACAGCTCCTATTTTAAGTGGAGAAACCATTGGAATATGTCCTGCTAAAATTCCAAGCTCTCCACTTTCTGCTTTTGCGATCACCATTTCTACATCTGATTCATGCACCGGGCCATCAGGAGTTACTACATTGACTTTAATCGTCTTCATTACTACCCCTCCTGATTAGTTTATACTTCTACACCCATAGATTTCGCTTTTTCTACTGCTTCCTCGATACGTCCAACTAAACGGAATGCATCTTCTGGAAGATGATCATATTTACCATCAAGAATATCTTTAAATCCTTTTACGGTTTCTTTTACAGGTACATAAGAACCTTTCTGACCTGTAAATTGTTCCGCAACATGGAAGTTTTGAGATAGGAAGAATTGAATTCTTCTTGCACGGTGAACAACTAATTTGTCTTCATCGTTTAACTCATCCATACCAAGGATACTGATGATATCTTGAAGCTCTCTGTAACGTTGTAGTGTAGATTGTACGTTTCTTGCTACATTATAATGCTCTTCCCCTACGATTTCTGCTGAAAGGGCACGAGATGTAGAAGCAAGTGGATCTACCGCTGGATAAATACCCATCTCTGTTAATTTACGCTCTAAGTTTGTTGTAGCATCTAAGTGAGCGAATGTTGTTGCTGGTGCTGGATCTGTATAGTCATCCGCTGGTACATAGATAGCTTGGATAGATGTTACAGAACCAACATTTGTTGATGTAATACGCTCTTGTAATCTACCCATTTCAGTTGCTAATGTTGGCTGGTAACCAACCGCTGATGGCATACGACCAAGTAAGGCAGAAACCTCAGAACCAGCTTGAGTAAAGCGGAAAATATTATCAATGAAGAATAGAACGTCCTGTCCTTGTTCATCACGGAAATATTCTGCCATTGTTAATCCCGTTAAGGCAACACGCATACGAGCACCTGGTGGCTCGTTCATTTGTCCGAATACCATTGCCGTTTTCTTAATAACACCAGAATCTGTCATTTCATGGTAAAGATCATTTCCTTCACGTGTACGTTCACCTACACCTGCGAATACGGAAATACCACCATGCTCTTGTGCGATATTGTTAATTAATTCCTGAATTAAAACAGTTTTACCTACACCGGCTCCACCAAATAGACCAATTTTACCACCTTTAATATATGGTGCTAATAAGTCTACTACTTTAATACCAGTTTCTAAAATTTCTACTTGTGTTGATAATTGTTCAAACTTAGGAGCTTCTCTGTGAATAGAATCACGTCTAGCACTTGCTGGTATTTCTGCATCTAAATCGATTGTTTCTCCTAATACATTAAATACACGACCTAATGTAACATCACCAACAGGAACGGAAATAGATTTTCCAGTATCTATTACCTCTGAGCCTCTTGTAACACCATCTGTAGAAGACATTGCAATAGCTCGAACTGTGTTATCACCTAAATGAAGGGCCACTTCAAGTGTTAATTCTACGTTAGAAGTACTATTTGGACCTGGAACAACTCTTATTGCGTTGTTAATGTCAGGCAGACTTCCTCCATCGAACTTCACGTCAACAACTGGTCCCATAACCTGAAGAATTCGTCCTGTGCTCATTAATTTCCCTCCTAAACTTTCTTAAAAGCAGGTTCTGCTAAAACCTTAACGTCAAGCAGAACTTATTTATCATCGTTATTCTAGTGCTGCAGCCCCACCAACGATTTCTGTAATCTCTTGTGTAATAGCTGCTTGTCTTGCACGGTTATACTGTAGACTTAAATCACCTATTAATTCTTTCGCATTATCAGTAGAATTCTTCATCGCCGTCATACGTGCAGAATGCTCACTTGCTTTACTATCTAGTAAAGCGCCGTATAGTAGACTCTCTGCATACTGCGGTAATAGAACATCGAGAATTTCTTCTGCTGATGGCTCGAATTCATAAGATGTTAATGTAGTATTCGTAGCATCCATATCCGTTAACGGAAGAACCTTCTTCTCTACTACATCCTGTTGAATTGCACTTACATAATGACTGTAATAAACATAGAGCTCATCAAAAGTACCATCATCAAACATGCCAACGGCTTTGCTTGTCACGTCTCTAATATCTAGGAAATCTGGTAAATCTGGTATTCCAACTACGTCCAAGATAACATTATGTCCTTGTTTTAATAGGAAGTCTCTACCGATTCTTCCAATGACAATAATTGCATACTCATCTTTTGATTGATGTCGCTCTTTAATTGTTTGATTCAATTTTCTAAGTACGTTACTGTTGTATGCCCCTGCCAATCCACGTTCGGAAGTAATAACCAGATAGCATGTCTTTTTAACAGGACGTGTTTGAAGCATTGGATGGCTAACGCCTGAGCTGCCGAGCGCTACTGAATGTGTCACTTCTTCCATTTTACTCATATAAGGAATAAATGCTTTTACATTAATAACTGCTCTATTCATTTTAGCCGAATAAACCATTTGCATGGCTTTCGTAATTTGGCTAGTCTTTTTTGTTGATTCAATACGAGCTTTTATATCACGTAAAGATGCCAAAGATTCTCACCACCAATCTTTAAGTTTGCCTTCTTATTCAGAAGCTACAAACGTTTTTTTGAAATCGTTAATTGCTGCTTTCATATCATCATCAGATGGAAGATCCTTTGTTGAAACAATATGTTCCACCACATTTGAATGATTGTGATCTAGCCAATTTAAGAATTCTTCTTCGAAACGTCTAATATCCGAAACAGGAATATCATCTAAGTGTCCACGAGTTAGGGCATATAGAATCGCAACCTGTTTTTCTACTTTTAGCGGTCTATTTAGATCTTGTTTCAATACTTCTACTGTACGAGCACCACGATTTAATTTATCTTGTGTCGCTTTATCTAAATCAGAGCCAAATTGAGCAAATGATTCTAGCTCACGGAATGACGCAAGGTCAAGACGCAATGTTCCAGCAACCTTTTTCATTGCCTTGATTTGTGCAGAACCACCAACACGAGATACAGATAAACCTGCATTTATCGCTGGACGTACTCCTGAGAAGAATAGATCGGATTGTAAGAAAATTTGTCCATCTGTAATCGAAATTACGTTTGTTGGAATATAAGCCGAAACGTCACCTGCTTGTGTTTCAATAAATGGAAGAGCTGTAATAGAACCTCCACCTTTTGCATCACTTAATTTAGCAGCACGCTCAAGTAGACGTGAATGCAAGTAGAATACATCCCCTGGATATGCTTCACGACCTGGAGGACGACGAAGTAATAGGGACAATTCACGATATGCGGATGCTTGCTTTGTTAAATCATCATATACGATTAAAACGTGTTTTCCGTTATACATAAACTCTTCACCCATTGCTACACCAGCATATGGAGCTAAGTATAGAAGCGGTGCTGGTTGAGAAGCAGATGCTGTTACAACGATTGTGTATTCTAACGCACCATTTTTACGTAATGTTTCTACAGCATTACGTACAGTGGATTCCTTTTGTCCAATTGCCACATAGATACATACCATATCTTGATCAGCTTGGTTAAGAATCGTATCAATCGCAACAGATGTTTTCCCTGTTTGACGGTCACCGATAATTAATTCACGTTGTCCACGACCGATTGGTACTAATGCGTCAATCGCTTTAATACCTGTTTGAAGCGGTTCACTTACGGATTTACGATCCATAACGCCAGGTGCTAAGAATTCGATTGGGCGCGTTTTAGTTGTACTAATTGCACCAAGTCCATCAACTGGTTGTCCAAGAGGGTTCACTACGCGTCCGATTAACGCATCCCCTACTGGAACCTCCATAATTCTTCCTGTACGACGAACTTCATCGCCTTCACGAATATCTGTGTAAGGACCAAGAATAATGATACCTACATTGCTTTCTTCTAAGTTTTGAGCCAAGCCCATTACTCCATTAGAAAATTCAACAAGTTCTCCAGCCATACAGTTATCTAGGCCATGTACACGAGCGATACCATCACCAATATTAATTACTGTACCAACTTCACTTACTTGAACTTCTGATTGGTAACTTTCAATTTGCTTTTTTATAAGAGCACTGATTTCTTCCGCTTTGATGCTCATGCGTTTCACCCCTATCTAAAGAATTACGATCCTAATAATTGTCGTTGTAGACGGTTTAGCTTCCCTTGAAGACTACCATCATATATTTGATTACCGATTCTCACCTTAATTCCACCTAATAGGTTAGAATCAATGATATTTTCAATATTTAGCGATACTTTCCCAACTTTTGCAGCGAATGTAGCTGAAATAGCTCTTTTCTCATCCATAGTTAACGGTTTGATGGAATATACTTTTGCATCCGCAATCCCTTTTGCTTCATTTACTAAAGCAATAAACTGATCACAAATACTAGTAATCATCTCTTCCCGATGGCGATCAATCAGTAGCATCAAAAGGTTTTGTAAATACTCACTTGCTGAAGCAAATGCTACTTTCACCATTTCTTTTTTCTTATCTAATGAGATATTAGGAGATTGTAGAAATGTATGAATTTCTGGCGAAGAGGTTACAAGTGATTTCACCACACGCACTTCTTCATCCAATTGATCTATCTGTCCGTTTTCTTTGGCGATTTGGAAAAGGGCTAAAGCATAACGCTTTGCAACACCTGTATCCATCATCGTTTCTCGCCTACCTCTTGAATGTAATCATGAATTAACTTTTCTTGATCTTGCTCATTCAATTCCTTTTCGATCACTTTAGAAGCGATTAAAACAGAAAGAGAAGTAACCTGATCGCGAATTGTTGCAACAGCTTTTTCTTTTTGCTGCTCGATTTCTACTAAAGCTGCATTTTTTAAACGTTCTGCATCTTTTCTAGCATCATCCATAATCGTTTCTCTTTGAGCGTCTGCTTGTTGTTTTGCTCTATCAATTAATTCTTGTGCGTCAGTACGCGCTTCTTTTAATAACGCTCTTTGTTCTTCTAATAGTTTGGCAGCTTCTAGTCTGCTTTTCTCTGCATTATCTATTTCATTTGAAACAAATTCTTCGCGATCCTTCATCATTTTCATTAAAGGACCCCAAGCAAACTTTTTGATTGCCCACAATAATAATAAGAAAGATATTAATTGAACAACTACGTCACCGCCCGCGAAATCCATTACGGCACCAACTACTAATCCATTTGTGAACACGCTTGATTCACTCCTTTCAGGTAATGTGTTTTATCACATACAGGAAACCCTTATTCGCTTATGGAAAAAAGGTGAATATGCTTATTTATAAAATAATAGGAACAATTTTTTTGGCTATCAATATATTCATTTGAGATAAATTTTCTTATGAATTGTTGGTTTTAAATAAAGGAATGGCGAAGGTTCTTATCGAATGATCTTCGCCATAACTAGGAATAAATTTATTCTTATTCTATTAAAGAACCATAAATGCGATAACAACCGCCATGATAGGAATCGCCTCTACGAATGCAACCCCGATAAACATTGTTGATTGAAGCATACCTCTTGCTTCTGGTTGACGAGCAATCCCTTCTACTGTACGAGAAACGATTAATCCGTTACCTAAACCTGCACCTAGTGCTGCTAAACCAATTGCTATTGCTGCTGCTAATGAACCCATTATTAAAATCCTCCCTAAATTGTAATTATTATAAAGTTTGTCCATTTTCTGAACTGGGTATATATATTAATGGTCTTGACTTACTTTATGAGCCATATAAACCATTGTTAACAAAGTGAAAATAAATGCTTGGATACTTCCGATAAAAATAGAGAATCCTTGCCATACCATTGTTAATGGGAAGGCAGCTATTGTACCTAAAATATTAGTCTTTGCTAAACTATTTACTAATAAGTCTAGCAGAACCTCACCCGCAAAAATGTTTCCGTATAAACGGAGACCAAGCGTGAGCGTATTAGAGAATTCCTCGACTATTTTTAATGGTAGTAAAAATCCTACTGGTTGAACATACTCCCTAAAGTACCCTTTAGTACCACGCATTTTGACACCGTAGTAATGAGTCAAACCTACTACCATAATCGCTAATGTTAAGGTTACACCAGGATCAGCAGTTGGGGATTTCCACCAAAGCGTATGATCCACTGTAATAGCGAAAGGCAGTCCTAACATATTGGAAATAAAGATGTACATAAGAAGGGTGATCCCTAATACGTGAAATCTTCCACCATCTTTCCAATCCATGTTATTCTTAATAATATTTCGGACAAAGTCCATTATCCACTCCATCAAATTTTGTCTGCCAGTTGGCTTCATTTGAAGATTTCGAGTAAGGAAAAATGCGATTAAAAACACAATTAAACTTGATACAACAATCATTAAAACATTGGAATAGTTAAAATATAACCCAAAGTGTTCATGAATCGGTGCTTCATGATGCAATATTACTCACCTCTTTTCTCACCATTCTTATGTAAAATAAAATAACGCACTAAATAATCTGCCATAATGACAATATAAGCTGTCATCAATCCAATTACAACACTTATTAAGTGAACTTTTTGTGGATATTCTACGGCAATTAAGCAAACAATTACTGCTGTCGCCATTCGAGAAAGAGTTCCTAAACCATAAACCTTCCCTTCATCCTCAATGGCTTTATCAAATACCTTTGCTCTTCTAACCAGTAAGGTGAGATTGAATACACTAGCACTTGTTCCGACGAAGAGACCAAGAAAAACAGATTGATAGGGAGTAAACGCCCAAGCAAATGCACAAAATGATAAAAAGAAATAAAGATATTTCTTAACCCTCATGTATATCTCAAACAATTGTTCCAATTCTCTATCCTCCTTTATTTTCAGGGCATCACTCTAAACCCGCGAAAAATAAAGCGAAGCAGAGAAAAAGCACGTTCCTTTTTGTATCATTTTATGGGCATCAATCCATATAATTCCTCTCCAATTTCTCGAAGATAAACTAGTAAAACCAACGTTTGCCCGTTAACTCTATTAACACTATCTCTGTGTTAAAATCTTGATACTCCGCGGGTGAAAACCTATTCATACCCCTTGTAAGCATACAATAGGGCATTGTCAATGTCAATGCATTTAAATACAAAAAAATTTTTCATTGCTCATCATTTAACAATCTCTTTCTTATAGCTTATTTTATTTTCATTATTTTTTCAAGCATGTCCTCTTTTCCGGCTTTTTTCGCAAAAACCTTCATTCGATAGGTTCCAGTTACGTCCAAATTTTCTATACTAAATTTCCCTTTTAATCGACCTCTTTTTACTTCCTTTTTCCAATCTAAAAAACGCACAAATTGTAATGTATCTTCCCGAAACAGAGCAATTCCAAATTCTTCAGCCCCTGTTGGTAAATATGTCTCATATTCATAGCTATTATCCTCAGTCTTTTTAATAAGATCAAATCCCATAATCCTTGGATAGTCTGGTTCCTCTAGCACATATAAATAGGGCAGCTTAATTAGCTGTGCTCCTGCTCTTACGTTAATTATACCATCTTGCAGTTTGTCATTAAAAAGATTATTGTCAATATTCATGATGATTGGAACATTTTTCTTTTGTCCTGGTTTTAGCGTAAAAGAAAGAGGCAGTCTCCAGCTAATCCCTCTTTTTCCTTTTGGAAAATCAAAGGATATTTTTTCGATATTTTCACCGACATTTTTAACCGTAATGTATGCCTGATATTGGTTTTGATCTTTGACCAATTTGTATTTACCAAAACGAATACTTCCAGGCATTATCAAAACGTTAGCATCTATCGCTTTATCAACTTGAATTCGCCCAGCTCCTTGTTCATACACTTTATATGTCACATTTTGTCTATTTTTAACTTGCTTCGCTGTATTCATTAAAGCTGCTTTCACTTCCTCTGGTCCCCAGTCTGGATGCGCTTCTAGTACCAACGCACACGCTCCCGCAACAAAGGGTGCAGCCATACTTGTCCCTTGCAACGCCATATACCCATCAGGTACTGTGCTATTTATCACAACACCCGGGGCAAGAACATCTGGTTTAATTTCCCAAGTGCTAGTAACAGGACCTCTAGAGCTAAAATCTGCCAATATATCCTTTTCCCACTTTTTTTCTATTGTTAAAAACGCTTCCTTATTATCAATATACTCCTTTATAAATTCTCCCTCTGCTCTCGTAATTCCTGCAACTGGAATAGGTACTTCTTTTTCTAACATTCCTTGAAAGGGACCTTCTATATTATTGTATATCAATACACCAATCGCTCCCATTTCATAGGCGTTTTGGACTTTTTCTGTAAAAGTTAGTTCTCCTCTTTCCAGCAATACCATCTTCCCTTTTACATCTTTTAATTGATTTCTTCTTCCTAATCCACCGCTTACTAGGTGAACAGAACCTGCATCTGCCCACTCTTTACTATTTTCCATATTAGTTAAGGGAATTTTGTTATCATTTATGTTGATAAATGGTGTATTTATGTTCGGAGTAGAAGCTCCAACCGAGATAGCTTTAGAGGCTGTCCCCGGAGAACCAACTGTCCATTCTGCTGGACCTGCATTCCCTGCTGCCGCAACCGCAATAATTCCCTTCTTCACTACCTCATTTAAGGCCAGACTAATCGGCAAATCCGGACCATTTACATCACTTCCTAATGAGAGGTTGATTATATCCACCTTATCTCTTACAGCTCTGTCGATTGCAGCCAATATTTGCTCTGTCGTCCCAGCCCCCCCTGGCCCCAGTGCTCTATAGGCATAAATTGTTGCATTCGGGGCTACACCTCTTATCTTCCCATCTGCAGCGATAATCCCTGCGACATGCGTACCATGTAAAGTATCTCTCTTTCCTAATCCCTTTGTTTCCATCGGGTCCTTATCCTTATCTACGAAATCATATCCTCCCTTATAATTCTTTTGTAAATCCGGATGCTGATAGTCTATTCCTGTATCTATAACTCCTACCTTTACCCCTTTCCCACTTAGATGCTCTAGCGATTTACCTAAGTAATTTCTAATTTCATCTGCTCCAATAATTTCAACCGGCTCTTCTGTCTCTGCCATATAGGTTTGAACCTTCGAAACTTGATTAACAGTTTCGCTTTGTTTTAATTTTTCCAGTTCCCATACTGGTCCTTCTACCGAAAAACCATGGAAAACTTCTTTAAATATATATCTTCTTTCTAAATGAGAATATGGTTTAAGAATTTGATCTATTTCCTTCTCTGTGTAATTGGTTTTCGTATGTACAATTGCTACTTGAATTTCATTTGGATTTTGCGAGGGAAGATTTGGAGTTTTTAAAGATGAAGCTTTTGTTGAATTGGCTACTAATAGTAGAAAAATGAGGAGTATTCCTAGCGTTTTATTTAGCATATCATCGCCCCCTTGCAAATCGTTATGCTTTTTATTTTGACCGCAAGTTGTTATTTTATGTATTCCAGGAATAAGGTGTGACTTTTCTCACACACACACAAATGCCAATACTAATAATTTCGTTCAAGATGAATATATATTAAAAAAAGGAAAGGCGGCTTTTTTATAAAATTTGGTATTAAATCAAAAATTAGGAGGTTCTGTATGGAAATGGGAGTTGTCCATCTATCAGCGATTATCGTTGCAATTTTGTTCGCGTCCATAGCAATTTTTCAAGTATTACTTTCAGTTGGTTATCCATTAGGAGAGTATGTGATGGGTGGTTTTCATAAGGTTCTACCAAAAAAATTGCGGATTTTGAGTATTTTAAATGCTATCATTCTCTTATTTATGAGTTTGGTTTTTCTAATACATATCAATGTGTTAACCACCTTTCATTTTTTACCAACCAACATATTAGTCTGTGTTATTACCTTATACCTTGGTTTAAATACAGTAATTAATCTACTGTCTCAAAGTAAGAAAGAAAGGTTTATCATGACACCATTATCATTCATTGCTTTTCTCTTATGTTTAGTTGTCTCTTTATCTACTTTAAAACTTTGAAGCCTACTTATGAAGCTTGCACGTCTTTTTCCTTATTTCTCGAGGGTTTGAGAGAGGGGCCAAACTTATCGGTTGGGGTATAAGGCAAAGCACACCTGAGTTGAAAAATAGACGGAAGAATTTCGCTTATTTAGTAATTATTATTAAAAAAGGCTTAAATAGACGGAGAGATTCCGCCTATTGACTCGAGAAATGCGAAAAAGGGAGATTTTACTTTGCATAATCGGAAAAACTTCCCTTATTTACCCCCGAAACAAGCTCTATTCTGCATTTAACCGGAAAACTTCCGCTTATTTTCCTTTGCCGGTTACTCGATTCATGACAAAACATTTTACTAAAAAAGGAGTGAGTCCAAAAGATCCTCATTTAATGCATGACGGTGAACTATACCAAAAGTCATGGAGGCTTTATATAAATAAGGATTTTGGCATTCCAAATAAAGAAACTCGCCAATTCTGGCGAGTTCCCCATTTTATATACCAATTACGATGCCAAAGCCACTATCAAATCGGCACACATTTTAAGAAAAGCAGCTCAAAACGGAACCCTTTGAGCCCGAGCATTTTTTTCGATTATCGTGTTGGTACGATTATTTTGTACCAAATAATCTGTCACCAGCATCTCCAAGACCTGGTACGATATAACCTTTTTCATTTAATTTCTCATCAAGTGCTGCAATGTAGATATCCACATCTGGATGTGCCTCTTTTAATGCTTCTACACCTTCTGGAGCAGCAATTAGGCACATGAATTTAATGTTTTTTCCGCCTCTGTTTTTTAACGAGTGAATCGCTTCAATGGCAGAACCGCCTGTCGCAAGCATCGGATCTACTACGATAAAGTCTCTTTCCTCTACATCAGAAGGTAACTTTACATAGTATTCAACTGGTTTTAATGTCTTTGGATCACGATATAATCCAATATGTCCAACTTTAGCAGCAGGGATTAATTTTAATACCCCGTCAACCATCCCGATACCAGCACGCAAGATAGGAACAATCCCTAGTTTTTTACCAGAAAGTACTTTAGATTTCATTTTGCTAACTGGCGTTTCGATTTCAATTTCCTCTAATGGCATATCACGAGTAATTTCAAAGGCCATTAACGTTGCTACTTCATCTACTAGCTCTCTAAATTCCTTTGTACCTGTTTGGGTTTCTCTAATGTATGTAAGTTTATGCTGAATAAGTGGGTGATCAAATACATATACCTTTGCCACAACATTCACTCCGTTCCTTCATTATTAGTATAAATATCCTTATTTTTGACAGGATACTTCGTTAACACACTTCTATTCATTCTACAGAAAAAGTTTTGGCGAATCAACTGAAATCCTTTTCTAAATTCCAAAATTCTATGATAGTTTTTCCTAAAATCCAAGAAAAAAAACCGAGTTTAAGAAAAGAGGACAATCATTAGGTCGTATTCCCCCTTGATGATTGTCCTCTTCTAATTATAATTGTTTATACAATTCGAATTTACTAGTTAACGCCGTTACTCTTTGAGCTGCCTCCGCTAACTTTTCATTATCTTCATGATTTTTAAGTGTAAAACCGATAATAGAAGCAATTTCATCCATATCTTCTAAATCGAAGCCACGAGATGTTACTGCTGCTGTTCCAATGCGGATTCCACTTGTTACAAATGGACTTGCAGGATCATATGGAATCGTATTTTTATTAACAGTGATTCCCACTTCATCTAGTACATGCTCCGCTACTTTTCCAGATAGTCCTAAAGATTGTAGATCAACTAATAATAAATGATTATCCGTTCCATTCGATACTAAGTTTAATCCTTCTTTTTGCAGACCACTTGCTAATCTTTTTGCATTTGCAATGATATTTTCTGCATACTCTTTAAAATCAGCTTGAAGCGCTTCTCCAAAAGCAACTGCTTTCGCTGCGATTACATGCATTAATGGACCACCTTGAATTCCAGGGAAAATCGATTTATCGATTTTCTTCGCAAATTCCTCTTTACAAAGAATCATTCCACCACGAGGTCCACGCAAAGTTTTATGTGTAGTTGTTGTAACAAAGTCAGCATAAGGAACAGGATTTTGATGTAGTCCTGCTGCAACTAAGCCAGCAATATGAGCCATATCCACCATTAAATAGGCTCCAACCTCATCAGCAATCTCACGAAATTTCGCAAAATCGATTTCACGAGGATATGCACTTGCTCCAGCAACAATTAATTTAGGCTTATGTGCTAAAGCTTTTTCTCGAACATCTTCGTAATTAATATAATGTGTTTCTTTATCTACACCATATTCAATAAAATTATATTGAATACCGCTAAAGTTAACAGGGCTTCCATGTGTTAAATGACCACCATGAGACAAGTTCATCCCTAATACGGTATCACCATGCTCTAGAATAGTAAAATAAACCGCCATATTTGCTTGTGCACCTGAATGCGGCTGTACGTTTACATGCTCCGCACCGAAGATTTCTTTCGCGCGGTCGCGAGCAATATCTTCCACAATATCTACATATTCACATCCGCCGTAATAACGTTTGGCAGGATAACCCTCTGCATATTTATTGGTCAATACAGATCCTTGCGCTTCCATTACCGCTTCACTTACAAAGTTTTCTGACGCAATCAATTCAATTTTCGCTCTTTGGCGACCTAATTCTTGCTGTATTGCTTTAAAAACAAGTTCGTCTTGCTCTGCTAAATGCTTCATATGTAAATCCTCCCGACTATTTCTCTCTATTCCACCGTAAATCTGCCTCTATTCTATCATGTATATATTTTAAAAAGAAAGAGTTAATTTACGAATTATCACGATAATTTTATATTATTCGTTCGGATTTAAGTGTTATTTTTTTAATATATTATCTAATATTAATTCAAAACAACAGAAATTATGTATTTATCAACTATATTAATAAAGTGAACTTGTAGGAAAACAAAAATCCTCCAGTTGCTAAAACCTGTTTTTTTTGCAAAAAATATTATTCAACAATAACGCAGGAATTTTTTATGGATATGGGTAAGGGGGAAGGGCTGTTATTAACTCGGTTGGCGGAATTTGGATTTGGTATATTGAAGATATAAGTTTTTTACTGTTGATGTGGTTGGTCTGTTACTTTTCTTAGTATTTTTCTTGTCCAAATAGCTTAGAGACAGCTTCTCTGTTACCTTTCCAACCACTTTTCTTGCTCAAACGGCTTAGAGACGCTCACTCTGTTACCTTTCCTACTACTTTTCTTACTCAAACGGCTCAGAGACGCTTTCTCTATTACCTTTCCTACTGCTTTTCTTGCTCAAAGATGCTCCCTCTTCTTCTCAAGCACCAAGCCCACTATTTTTCACCAAACCGTTCAACAAATAAAACCAATAAAACTCCCCCTACAATACAATCAATCAGGAATTTTATTGGTTTTCCAATTAACAAGAAAGATTTTCTTTCTTGTTTTCATATACCGCTCTTGGACCGCCAATTAATTTTGGACGTGATTTTGCGAGGGTAACATGTGCATTTCCTAGCTCCTTAAGGGATGTTCGAATTGGAACGGCAACATGTTTTAAGTGCATGCCAATAAATGTATCGCCAATATCTATACCGCCGTCAGCTTGAATAAACTCCACTACTACTGGATCCTCCATCTGACCAAAAGCGAATGTTGCCATTGCTCCTCCTGCATGCCGAACTGGAACAACCGACACTTCTGGTAGATTTCTTGCCTGCATCACTTTTCTTTCTACTATTAACGCTCGATTTAAATGTTCACAACATTGAAATGCGAGAGAAACTCCATATTGCTGGTGGAATGTCTGACATTCTTTAAATATCAACGAAGCAACATCTACTGTTCCTGCCGTTCCAATTTTTTGACCGATTACCTCACTCGTACTACATCCAATCACAAACAAATGGTGATCGTCTAGCTGTGCCTGTTCTTGATATTCCGTTAGAATCGTTTGTAACTGCTCCTTTAACTTAAGTGTTTCCTCATTCATATAAAACACCCCTCTTCAAGTTACCTACATTTCTTTTACTATAACCATCATTGCACAAAGATATTTCGAGTACAAGTAATCTATTCTTTAATTTGGAATCGGCAAATCGTTTGTTGTAGCTCTTCTGCATGCTCTTGTAGTTCTAATGCTAAACTATCCACTTTACGAATAAGTGCTGTTTGACTTTCTGTGATTTTTGTTACCTGCTGCGCTCCTGCAGCTGTTTCTTCCGCAATGGCGGCCACTTCTTGTGATTGCTGGGTTGTATCATAAATCTGTTGTTTTTGCTGATGAATTAATTTCGTAATATCCGCCGTTGCATAAACCATTTTATTGGTTGTCTCATTCATCTCGTTAAAAATTAAACTTGTTTTCTCTCCCGTTTCAGCCTTCTCTTTAGCACCCTCTACTTGCTTCGTAATTTGTACGACAACATTTTTCACTTCTGTTTGCATATTACGGATGATGTCAGCAATTCCTTCAACTGCTTTTCCACTTTCATCCGCTAGTCTTCTTACTTCTTCCGCAACCACACTAAAGCCTGCTCCATGTTCTCCTGCGCGCGCAGCTTCAATCGAAGCATTCAATGCTAATAAGTTTGTCTGTGACGCGATATCTCCAACAAGCTTTAATACTTCTTCTATTTCCTTGGAATGAATTTCTAAATTTTGCACAGACTTTAAGGAATTCGAATTCTCCACAGCTAACCCCTTCATCCCTTCCACTAAGGAATGAACCACTTTATTTGTCTGTATTAATTTTTCTGACATCTGTTCTGAGATTTTCTTGGACATATCCGCTTTTTGTTCCACTGTAAGAGCGATATTCATTGATTCTTCCACAGACTCTGCAGAAGCTTGTACACTTTGTGCGGATACTTCAGCACCACCAGCAATTTCTCCGACTGAACTAGAAATAGATAATGTGTGTTCTAACGCATTTTCCGATTCAGTAGAAATCATTTTTACTGTTTTATTTGTTTTATTAAAATTATTTTCAATGCTTTCTACCATTTCTCGCAAATTAAAAAGCATATGATTAAAGGCTATACCTAAAGACTTTATTTCATCATCTGATTTAGATACTTCCACATCTTGACTAATATCCCCATGAGCTGCTTTTAACGCACCCTGCTCTAGTCTTTTTAAAGGCTTTATAATAAAACCAGCTACTAAAAAACCTAAAAATCCAGACCAAAAAACCCCTAATAATAAGGTGATAATGTTAAATAATACCGAGCTAATGGCTAGTTTACTTTCAATTGCTGGATAGATGATATACATAAAAAAAGCACTTGTTGAATAGGTAATAATAGCTAGAATCGTAATAAACAATGCCAGTTTTTTTCTCAAACTAAACTTATAATGCACCTTGTTTCCCACTCTTTTTCCCCCTTGTAAATAAAAAGCACTTTACCATTCACTATTTGTTATTTTTTCCATTATTTTATCAATCAGTTTTTCTAATTCCTGATAGGTTTCGCGATATTTGGTAACAGAGCCACCATAAGGATCCGTTACATCCTCATTTGGATTATCCTCTGCAAATTCTTTTATCGTAAACGTTTTCTCTATAGAGGATGGATATGCGGATGTAAGCATATTTTTATGTCCTTTAGTCATAGTAAAAATATATGTAGCCCAGTCAATTAGCTCTTTGGTTACCCCAGCCGAAGAATGACTATGCTGAATTCCCTTTTCAGTAAGAACCTCCTGTGCTTGCAATGAAGCTGCATCTCCATCTATTGCATAAACACCAGCTGATTTAACTTCTACATCAGAAGTATATTTATGTTTCACAATCGCTTCTGCCATAGGACTTCTGCATGTATTACCTGTACAAACAAACAATACGCGAATCATCACTTATCCTCCTTTTCTCTTTTATTATAGACCAATTTACCTAACATTTCTATTTACATCCAAAGAATACCAAGAAAATACAGTTCTTTTATCGGTGAATACTAGTACATTTTTAGTGCTTTTCTATTGTTAATATTTTGTAAGTTTTAAACAGAAGCTTTTCTAAAAGAATGTTTTTACATTTAGGCTGTTTTCGTAAAGTTTGTTGCTATGACCCGCAGCCTGAATACACTCCGCTTTCCGTGGGGCTCGCGCTGAGCCGCGGCCTGCCCTCAGGCTGTCTCACTAATCCCATAGGAGTCTACGTGTATTCAGGCTGCTCAGATTTCCTCATTAATTGATTTTTTCTATTGAGAAAGCAACAATCTTTTAGAAAACAGCCTACATTTAAAACGATTTAAAAAGTGGCTTTCATCTCTTCGACGAAAACCACTTTCCTATGTTAGAACAACTATAGGCTAATTAGTAACTTAATTCCAAATATAAGAAGGATTGCGCCTCCAAGCATTTCTCCATAGGAACCTAACCACCCCTTTACCTTCCTTCCAATTAGCAAGCCTAACCAGGTTAGTACCATTGCGCTAATTCCAAAGCAAAGTAGTACTACTACGGTTCTTGCTTGGTATATCCCTAGACTTAAACCAACAGAGAAGCTGTCCAAGCTCACACTGACTGCAAACAAAAGTAAACCAAACCCAACCGGTGTAATTCGGCTTGTCTCAACTTCTTTAAATCCAGTCCAGATCATTTGAATTCCTAATAGAACAAGCAACGCTCCACCTATATATCCGGCTATTTCACTAAAGTTTTCCGAAAGAAACTTACCTGCAATCATTCCGAGGAGTGGCATAATTACATGAAAGATTCCGATTACAAAGCCGATTTTTGCGATTTGCTTTAATCTTAGCTGAAACATCCCCATACCTAGCCCAACAGAAAATGCATCCATACCTAAAGCAAATGCCATTAAAATAAGTGTAAATAGTTCTCCAACCACTGCAGACATTTTTTGGCCCCCTTGGACTTGCTAATTAGAGATTATGCACGTCCAAGTTCATTTAGAAGTGGGATTCTGCAATATTTCCAGATGAAATTTTTTTTCTAAACGCTTTATTTAATCACTTGATGGGAGGCAGCTTTCATTAATCTATTCATGATTGCTTGTCCAACACCGTCTGTCGGAAACATCTCACCAAAGATGATATCTACTTGTTTATGATCAAAGCTACGCAAACCATCATAAAGCTCTGTAGCTACTGTGGATAAATCTGCTCGTATTCCACAAGCATAAATAAAGTCAGCTTGATAGTATTCTTTATTTTCTGCGGTTGTAAGGACACCCACTTTATGTCCCTTTTGTTTTTCTTCTTCCACTAATAATTGTATTTTTTCTTTTGAACCATCTACTAGAAACAATGGTGCATTAGGGGCATAATGGGTATATTTCATTCCTGGCGATTTCGGCTTGATTTCTTTATTTGTGAGTGCTTGGTCCATTTTAACTTCTCCCACAACACTTTCTAGTTGTTCTTTCGTAATACCACCGGGACGAAGAATAACTACCGTTTCATCCGTACAATCAACAACCGTTGATTCAACTCCTACCCCAGTCGGACCTCCATCGACTATTCCCGCTATATAAGAATCTAAATCCTCTTTTACATGCGTTGCTTTTGTCGGGCTTGGTTTCCCAGAACGATTAGCGCTTGGAGCAGCAATTGGTAAACCTGCTTCTTCAATGATTCGTAACGCAACAGGATGATCAGGCATCCGAATGCCTACTGTGGATAAACCTGCAGTGGCTACTTCTGATAACACCCCTTGTTTCTTTTCAAAAATAATAGTTAGTGGGCCAGGCCAAAAGGCATCCATTAACTTTTCCGCTGTTGCTGGTACTGTTTCTACTAATTCAACTAATTGCGCTCGTTTTGCAATATGTATGATAAGCGGATTATCAGACGGTCTTCCTTTTGCAGCAAATATTTTTGTTATAGCTGAATCTTCCTTTGCATTTCCCCCTAATCCATAAACCGTTTCTGTCGGGAATGCAACAACCTCATTTTTTTTCAAAAGATCAGCAGCTTGTTTTATATGTGAATAACTTTCTTCCTTATCCACATTTTTATCCACTGACCAATAAATTGTCTTCATTTATATCCACCTTTTTCAATTCTAATATTTCTTCCTCATAATCGCGTCTAATTCCTCATTTTTCGACAATAACACCATTTGCTAAAAAGGACAAGTATCTGATCAAATTGGAATAAAAATCTGACTTGTCCACAAATTGTGAATAAATAGCATGAAAAAGTGGATAACTTATGCTATTTATCCACAATATTCATTGGAATATACATGAAATGTGAGTTATCAACAGTGAAAACGCTTTTTACAGCATTCGACTCTTTCAATATTTGTGGAATTTCGTCCACGTCTATCTTCTGAAACCCTAATAACTGAAATAATTGGATAGAATGCTGATTATTAACACTGCAATAGATAGCATCCATATCTTTTTCTTTCGCTAATTTTAGCGCTTGCTGAATTAAAAACAAAATATCTTCTACCGTTCCATCAGATAGTACCATCGAACGAAGCAAACCAACTTTTCCAAAGGGTTCTATCCCAATCGTTCCGATAAGCGCCTGATCAGCTTCTGTTTCCATTAGCAAAAAGTACTCTAGCCACTCTGCTAAACCTTCGACAGTCACTCCTGCTTTATTTAAAAAAGAAGCAATTTTTTCTACATCTCCCGTTTCACCTTGTCTAATAATATGCATCTAACCTGTCACCTCTTCATCTACTATTTATTCTATTACTATGAAAAGGTAACGAAAAAAATGCTAGATTTTCTTATTTTAAACCAAACTCTTTTATTTTGTTATATAAAGTTCCTCTTGAAATCCCTAACAATGTGGCGGCAGCACTCTTATTCCCATAGGTTTTAATGAGCGCCTCTTCTATACGTTGCATTTCATCCTCTTCCTTATTCCCTTTTTCTTCTCGAATCGAAACTTTATACTGATCCACAATCTCAGCAGGAATCTGCTCAACCATAATTTCCTTATTGTCTTCACTTACTAACACACTGTGCTCTATTACATTGTTTAGCTCTTTTATATTGCCTGGCCAATCATATGCACTCAGAATATGTAATGCTTGTTCATTTATTTTGTTTACTTTTTTATTATGTTTTTCCTTATAAATTTTTATAAACTCGTTTACTAGACCTGGTATATCCTCTTTTCGATTACGGAGTGGCGGAATTTCAATATGAATAACGCTAATTTGATAATAGAGCTTTTCATTAAATTCCCCTTTCCTTACTAACTCTCCTAAAGGCTGGGTAGTGGATAGGATGAATCTTGTTGCCACTTTTTTCTGTTGTTCTCCTCCAACTCTAGTAAAAGATTGATCTGTCATATAAAATAAAAGTTTTTCTTGAACAGCAGGTGGCATCTTATCCACCTCTTCAATAAATAATGTTCCTGTTTCTGCCTGCTCTAGCTTTCCTTCTATTTCCTCTGTATCCTCAGAATCAAAGGTCATTTTCTGATAGCCAAACAATTCCATCTCTATTAAATCTTTTGGAACCGTTGAGCAATTTAGAGATAAAAATGGATTACTTCTTTTCGATCCACCATAATGAATGGCCTGTGCGAGCAGTTCTTTCCCAGTGCCTGCTTCCCCAGTAATAAGAACTGGTATTTCTGCTGAAGCTACTTTTTGAGCAATTTCAACCGCTCTTTTCACTTCCTTGCTTTCAGATAAAATAGAAGAAAAAGGTTCTTCTTTTTGAATATATAAGGATGGATTTGAATCTAATTCCTGATTTAAACGAATTAGCTTCGTTATATCACGTTCCGTTGAAATTCCACCGATTATTTCATTATCCACAAGGACAGGGGAAGCGTTAATTAATACATGTGTATGTTCATTTGGACGATGATACGTACCTCTAATCGGATTGCCTTCTTTTAGTATTTTGTGTAATTGAATGGATTCTGAGTCAAAATGCTCTCCAATTTTTTTGCCAATAATCGCTTCTTTTCTTATATGATACGTATCCTCTGCCACGCTATTCCAGTAGAATACCGTTCCGTTTCTATCAACTGCTGTTACTGCATCGTTAATTGTTTCTGCCAATGTTTCAAAATAAGTTGTGACCTGTCTATTTTCCTTTTGTAAAATCCGAATTCTTGCAGCAGCAGTTACAATCCCTTGGTAATTCCTATCCTTCTTTATAATTATCGGTCTTAGCCAATTGATTTCTTCTTTATTTATCTCCTTGCTCGAAATGGCATCTGATGGCAATATCCTGCTTGCATGTAGCCAGTCCCTAATTGTTTGACTTTTACCCATAGCTGAAAAAAGGAACTGCTCTTCTTTTCCAATTGTATATAGCTTCTCGCTTTCTATAATGGCGTAGGAATAGTCTAGTAACACATCTGTTAATGTGCTGATTGTTTCTTTGTCTGAGAGGATGGTAAATGAAGTTTCTATCTCCAGTTGCGAATCGGTAAACATGGCTTAATCCTTTCTTTCCTTATTATTGATAATTTATCATTAAATAATCGTTTTTTCCAATGGCTGTTTTCGTTACTGTGAACCATAGCCTGCATACACTTCACTTTCCAATAAGGGGGAATACATCAAAAAAGCTGTCTCCGAAAGGGAGTCACACTTGAATAATTAATATACAGAAGTTTTTACTTCTTTCTAGTAATATCCTTGTGATTCTCTTTATTGGAGACAGCTTGATTATGGCTTCGCTTTATTGTTACAATACTTTTCTTGTGCTTAATTTTGCTTGTGTGAAGAGTAGGAGATAGTCAAATCCTCCTGCTTTGGAGTCAGTTCCGGACATATTGAAACCTCCGAATGGATGCACTCCTACTAGTGCTCCTGTACATTTTTTATTAATATACAGGTTGCCGCAATGTTGATTTTCTAATGCATATTGGATTCGATCTTCTTCGGCAGAAAAGAAGGATCCAGTTAATCCATAATCCGTATCGTTATATACTTCAATACCTGTTTTCCAATCAGGCACTTTACAAATTGCCAATACTGGACCAAAGATTTCTTCTTTCATAATGCGGGCATCTGCAGGAACGTCAGTGAAAATGGTTGGCTCTATATAATAGCCGTTTCCTTGTGCACGGGATCCACCTGTTACTAACTTCCCTTCGGCTTTACCGATTTCAATATAGCCTAATATTTTATTTAATGCCTTTTCATCAATAACAGGTCCTACTGATGCATTTGTTTCCGGAAGACCAATGGCGAGATTTTTCGTTCGAGCTACTACTTTTTCTACTACTTGATCGTATACAGACTCAACAATGATTGCTCTTGAGCCAGCAGAACATTTTTGTCCTTGGAATCCAAATGCTGCTGCTACAATCGCTTCTGCTGCTGCGTCGATATCTGCTGTTTCATCTACTACGATGCCATCTTTCCCGCCCATTTCTGCAACAATGCGCTTTAACCAAATTTGGCCAGGCTGAACGACAGATGCACGCTCATAAATACGACATCCTACGGCACGAGATCCGGTGAAGGAGATAAATCTTGTTTTTGGATGTTCTACTAAATATTCGCCTACTTCCAAGCCATCGCCCGGAAGATAGTTGATAACTCCAGGTGGTAAACCTACCTCTTCCATTAACTCTACAAACTTAGCTGCAATAACCGGAGTATTATCGGAAGGCTTTAAGATAACCGTATTTCCTGATACAACTCCAGCCACTGTTGTTCCTGCCATAATGGCAAGTGGAAAGTTAAATGGAGAAATGACAATACCGACACCAAGTGGAATATAGGTAATCTTATTATCCACTTCGCCTGCCGTTGGATATAACGGCTGATTTTTAGCTGTTTCGCTTAAACGAAGCATTTCTCTTCCATAGAACTCAAGGAAGTCAATAGCCTCGGCGGTATCTACATCGGCCTCCGCCCAATTCTTCCCTGACTCTAAAATTAAGTAAGCGGAAAACTCATGCTTTCTTTCTCTCATTAGTTGCGCTGCTTTAAATAAATATTCGGCACGCTCTGACGCTTTTACCTTCTTCCATGTCTCAAAAGTATGTAATGCTTCTTGCATTGCTTTTTCTGCATATTCTTTATTCCCTTTGCTTACTTCTCCGATTACTTCATCTACATTTGCCGGATTAATCGATACCGTTTTTTCTTCTGTAATAATTTTATCCTTCCCAATGACAAGGGGAAATGTTTTTCCTAGTTCCCCTTTTACTTTTTGAATAGCTGCTTCCATCGCATGTTGGTTTTCAACCTTTGTGAAATCAGTAAACGGCTCATTTTTATATGGTGGTATACTTGTCATGTTTGTCATGTTTGTCATGTTTATTTCTCCTTTTCATTTTATTTATTTTGTTTTTTCAGTGTTGAATTTTTCAATCATTCTCTAAAACTATTAACCTTTAAAAATAAAAGGGGAGTTCTTTTACAGGTATGCTTATTTAAACAAATTTTTAAGAATAAACCATACATTTGCCGGCCTTTCTGCTAATCTTCTCATAAAATATCCGAACCAATCTTTTCCATAGGGGACATATACTCTTACTTTGTATCCTTCTTCCACTAGCTTATTTTGCAAATCTTCACATATGCCATAAAGCATTTGGAATTCAAACTTGTCTTTAGCTATTCCATGCTTATCAGCAAGCTCTTTTGTGAATTGAATAATTTTTTCATCATGGCTGGCAACAGCTGTATAATTTCCATTCAGCATATGCATTTCTATGATTTTTTTGTAGTTTTCATCTACATCTTTTTTCTCTGGAAAAGCAACATCTGGTGACTCTTTATAAGCACCTTTTACGAGACGCAAATTGGCTTGTAACGCATTCAAATGTTTCATATCTTCTTCTGTTCGATATAAATATGCTTGAATGACTAAACCAACATTATCAAATTCTTGACGAAGCTCTTCATAGATATCGATTGTTATTTGACAATGGGCATAGTCTTCCATATCGATGCGAACAAAATTTCCGTATTGGTTTGCTCGAGAAACAATTTTCCACATATTACTTAAACATAAGTCTTTATCAATATCTAATCCAAGAGATGTCATTTTCACCGATAAATGGGATTGAACCCCTGATGCATGAATTTCATCTAATGTTTTTAAAGACATGATTGTTGATTCATTTGCTTCTTCTTTCGTGTAGACGAATTCTCCCAAATGGTCAAGGGTAACTACTCTACCGGATTTGTTTAATTCTGCGACTTTCGAAATCGCTTCTGCAATGGATTCCCCAGAAACGAATCGTTTCGCTCCAAAGCGTAAGCCATATTTGCGAGCTAGCTTATTTGCGGATTTATTCTTAGCTAATGACTGAAACATATTTCTCAATGCAACTTCCATTATCAGGCTCCCCTTTTTAAACACTTTTGTTTAAAATATATCCACTGTACATTTTTGTTTAATTGATGCTTTGATTATACAATAGGACTTCCTTAAAAATCTATAATTTTCTGATAAATTTTTATTATTAGATTAAACAAAATAATGGAAGCGCATAACTGAAAATTCATCTTATTCCTATCAAAAAAAGATTATCCTAAAAGTACGATTCTCAAAAGAAGGCTTTCTATTAAAACCCACTTTTAAGAGAGTACTTCTAAGACAATCTCTTAACTAATGCTATATGTTCTCTTCTTTTTTCTCCCTATAAAATACTTTGCTAAAACTCCATATTTCGGAGAGCAAAGAAAACTAATCATAAAAATGATTCCTGTGGAAAAGGCCATGGCCCCTGAGATGGAGGTATCTAACCATACGGCCATATAATAGCCAATAAATGCAGACAGGATTCCAAAGCAACTACTTAATAGAAATAGAAAGGATAAGCGATCTGTCCATAAATAAGCAGCTGCGGCAGGAGTTATCAACATGGCAACTACCATTATTGCTCCGACCGCATCAAATGCAGCTACGGTTGTTAAAGACACTAAAGACATAAACAGATAGTGCATAAAGATAACTGGAATACCGAGACTTGCAGCAAGCGCAGGGTCAAAAGATGTAATCTTCCATTCCTTATAGAAGGCTAGTATAACAGCGACAACAATTAGTAAAACAACGCTTAGTAATACAACTGCTTCTGGTACACTTCCAAGAAGCGGAATTTCCATTCTCTCCCAAGGGATAAACGTTATTTCTCCCATCAAAGTATGCTTCACATCTAAATGAGCATTTCCTACTTTGGTTGCTATGAGAATAACCCCAATCGCAAATAAGGTCGTAAATACAATCCCAATCGAAGCCTCCTGCTGTACACCTCGTGTATGAAGCCATTGAACAACAATTGCAGTAACCAAACCTGTAATAACCGCCCCAATCAACATATGGATTCCTGTTAATTCTCTAGTAATTAAATAAGCACATACAATTCCCAAGAGCACGGTATGACTTATGGCATCTGCCATCATCGCCATCCTTCTTAAAATTAACAGAACACCAATTAGACCACAGCTTAATCCAACTAATGAGGCAGTTAACAATATCCATCCTGTATAGCTCATTATTGTTCTACCTCCTTCGTCATTTCTAATAGAGCTATACTCTTTCTTTGTTTTTTTTGCTGAAAAAATACAACTGCCAATCCCTTTTTACTTCCTAAAAATAAGGATACAAGGAAAACAGAAGATGCTGTTACCACAATAAAGGGGCCAGTTGGCCATCCCTTGCCGACTGTACTAAGTAATGTCCCAACCATTCCCGAACTTCCACCAAACAAAGCGGATAGAATTACCATCACTTTGAACGATTCTGTCCAATATCTTGCACTCACGCTCGGAATTATTAATAAAGCGGCCATTAAAATAACACCAACCGCTTGAATCCCAACAACGATGACTAATACAAGGATTGCCATATATAATGCATTCATCTTAGTTGTCGATATGCCTAAGCCTTTAGCAAAGCTAGGATCGAACAAAAAGATTTTCCATTCTTTAAATAAAAGCACCGTTAGGAAAAGGACAATCAGAGCAACTGTCATCATTGTCCAAACATCCTTCGAAACCATAGAAGCTGCCTGCCCGAATATAAAACTATCTAACCCACTTTGATTACCACCAGGCATCCGATTTGCAAATGTTAACAGCATAATCCCTAAGCCAAAAAAGACAGATAAAACAATTCCCATTGCCGCATCTTCCTTCACTCGACTAGAGCTTCTTATCCACTGAATAAGAAAAGCACCTAATAATGCAGTAATCGCTGCTCCAATAACCATCACAAAAAGATTTTTTTCTCCTACTATCATAAAACCAAGTACTACTCCTGGTAATGCTGCATGAGAAAGAGCATCACTCATTAAGCTTTGTCTTTTCCAATAAGCAAAGCTACCAATGACACCAGCTGCCATTCCTAATAAGAAGGTACTGAATAAAACGGATTGCGCATTATAAGAAAGAAAACTAAACATTATCGCTTCTCTCCTATCCAGTGTAAAGTTCCTCCATACGCCTTTATAATATTCTCTTTCGTAAAAGTCTCCTTCGTTGGTCCATGGGCGATTACGGTTTTATTCAGGAGAAGGACATGATCAAAATATTCCTCCACGGTTTGCAAATCATGATGGACAACCATCACTGTTTTCCCGCTCTCCTTTAGCATCTTTAGCGTCTCCATGATTGCTTTTTCCGTCGTAGCATCGACACCTGCCAATGGTTCATCTAAGAAATAAAGATCTGCATCTTGAGCAAGAGCGCGGGCGAGAAATACCCGCTGCTGTTGCCCACCTGATAACTGGCTAATTTGTCGATTTGCAAAGTCTTCCATTTTCATTTCTTTTAATGCATTCAATGCCTTTTGCTTTTGTTCTTTCTTCGGCCACTTTAACCAGCCAATTTTCCCATACTGTCCCATCGTTACAACATCAAGTGCATTTGTTGGAAAATCCCAATCGACAGAGCCACGCTGTGGAACATACCCAATTTTCGATTTTGCTGTTTGATATTTTTTACCGAAAAAAAGCACCTTTCCTTTAGTAGCAGGATGAAGTTCTAGCATTACTTTTAATAAGGTAGATTTCCCAGCACCATTTGGACCAACAATACTTGTTAGCGTTCCCGGCTTAATTTGAAAATTCACATTGGATAACACCTCATTTTTTCGATAGGCAGCTGAAACATTCTCTACAGTCAGAATCGTCTCCATATTACTCCACCCCTCTGCTCAATGCTTGATAAATAGTTGAAACATTATGTTCATACATCCCTATATACGTTCCTTCTTTTGAATCTGCATCCCCCATAGCATCCGAGAATAATTCTCCACCAAGCTCTATATCGAGCCCCTCTTTTTTCCCACCTTCAATCACTGCATTTATGGAAGCAGGGTTAATGCTACTTTCGATAAAAACAGCAGGAACTTGCTGTTCCACTAGTAATTGAATAGTCTCCTCTATATCCGATAATCCAATTTCCGCTTCCGTACTTAGACCTTGTAATCCAACAACCTCTAGATCTAGCATTCTTCCAAAATAGCCAAAAGCATCATGTGCTGTAACTAATACACGCTTATCCGATGGTAATGTCTCCATCTGTGCTTTTGCTTCTTCCTTCAATGTATCAAATTTTTTAAAATACGCTTGTTTATTTTTTTCAAAATATTCACTATCATCCGGCAAAGCTTTCTTTAACTCATTTGTTGCTGCATCAAGTGATTCCTTCCATAAATCAATATCGAACCAAATATGAGGATCGATTGCACCTTCCTCATCCTTTAAAAGCTTTTCCTCTGGGTTAACTTCTCCAATAGCAAGAACCGGTCTTGTTTTCCCAATTTCTTCAAATACCTTTACCATATTCGCCTCTAGATGTAAGCCACTATAAAAGATGATGTCTGCATCCTCCATTTTCTGGATATCCCCTTGGGTAGCTGTATATAAATGCGGATCAACGCCAGGTCCCATTAGACTTTTCACCTCTACTTTATCACCGCCAATTACTGACATTGGTTCTGCAATTTGTGCAATTGTAGTAACAACTGTAAGCTTACCGTCTTCCTTTGATCCTGTTGATTCAGCTGAACACCCTGTTAAAAAAACGAACGTCATTAATAATCCTGTTAATACAACTTTCCACATTGTCTTTCCTCCTTTTTATCATCACAAAAATTATAACCTTTGGACAATTTGTTTCCTCAAGGAAACTTTTATGTTTATATACAAAATACTTAACTATCAGAAAAATGTCAATGTTTTCGTTATAATTAGGTAAAATTTCATAAACTTTTATTGTTTTGAGTAGGAATTTGGGCAAAAGAAAAAGATGCTCTTTTTAAAAGCATCTTTCTTAAGCATTGGATATTATCCAAAAATTTTATCCCATAATTCTACTAGAAAAAATTTCACTTCTACTTCCTCTTCTTCTTCTTTAACAAATACAGGATCCGTTTTCTCTTTCTCTTCCACTTTCTTTTCTTCTTGCTTCTCTACCTTTGCTGTTTTCTTTTCTACTTTTTCCGCTTTTTCTTCTGTCTTCTCTTCTTTTTTCTCTTCTTCAAATCCATCACTTACTGCTACTCCGTTAGAGAAATCTAGGAAGCATAATGGCGGGAAAAGGACACACCACCAATTAGCACCCTCGCCTTCCCCTAAAGTAATAAGAATCGCATCATATTGTCCTGCTGGATATAAGAACTCTCCATATAGCTTTGTTGGAAAATCAACTTTATCAAAAGTAACATTTACTGCTTGGTTTGCCTTTTCCTCTTCTACTACTCTTTCAGCGATAAGCTGAATTTCTGGTAATTTTTCTTTCAATACATCCTTTGCTGCTTCTTTAGAAGTTAATTCAGAAACCCATTTTGTAATTTCTGCATTCACAGCATCTCTTACTTTTCTTTTTAATGCTTGGTCTGCTTCTAAATCACTATTCGCTAAGATTCTAAGACGAATCGCATCATTCGGAATGATAACCTCATTGTTTGCTGTTACCTCATTTTTAGGAATATATAAACTCATAATAGTTGTTAGAATAAGTACAAATAAATAAATAGTTGCCATCGGTTTGTTTTTCATCTATAGCACCGCCCCTTCACCACACAGTCTGGACAGATTAATAGAATCTTAAACTAGTAAATTTTATTTTTTCTAAGTTGTTTTCTAGTGGATTCTACTATATGTAGATATGGTGGGTTTTGCATGGGGGGTGTCAGCTTTATTTGCAGCTATTTCCTTTTTACTTGCAGGTTCGGCAACTTTATTTGCGACTTTCCTCCTTTTCCTTGCAGGTTCGGCAGCTTTATTTGCGACCTTCTGAGGTTAGTCTAAAAAGTGGACACGTAAAAATGAGATTTAGGATATAATACAATCATCATTTAAAAGGACGTGTTCATATGGGAAAGCATCATTCAAAAGAGTATAAAGACTATGTTGTAAAGTTAATAGTGGAGGAGGGGAGGAAAGCTTCTGAAGTATCCTATGAACTTGAGTTATCACCTAAAACAGTAAGCCGTTGGGTGTCCGATTACAAGGCGAAAATAAGGGGTGGACAGAGTACGGAAAGTTATCTAACCCCTACCGAACTTGAAAAATTAAAAAAGCAACACGAGAAAGAATTACAAGCTTTGAAAGAGGAGAATGAAATCTTAAAAAAGGCCATGCACATCTTCACAAAAAACCAAGCGTGATTTATATATTTATCCTAGCCCACTCTGATGAACACGTAGTGGCGAAGATGTGCGAAGTGCTGAAAGTATCATCAAGTGGCTATTATAAATGGTTGAATAAGCAGGATCAGCCTCCATCTGAAAAAGAAGCCTATCGTCTAGAGATTAAACAAAAAATCAGTAAATCTTTTCATGAGAGTTATGGTACGTATGGAAGTCCGAGAGTACATGCGGACTTAATGGAGTGGGGCTATACGATTTCCCAAAAGACTGTTGCACGCTTGATGAAAGAATTGGGGTTAACTGCGACGCCGAAAGAAAAATATATAGTGACGACTGATTCTAAACATGATCTCCCTATCTCTCCTAACTTGTTAAACCGTCAATTTAACGTGGAGAAACCCAATAAAGTATGGGTAACGGACATTACGTATATTTGGACGCTAGAAGGATGGGTTTATTTATCATCTGTTATGGACTTGTTTTCACGGAAAATCGTTGGCTGGAGTCTTGCTCCCCACATGAAAAAAGAACTAACTATACAAGCATTAAATAGAGCGATTATCTCTAGGCAGCCAGGAAAAGGGGTAATTCACCATTCTGATCGAGGTTCTCAGTATTGTTCTAATGAATATATCAATATCTTAAAAGAGGAAGAAATGAAAATTAGTATGAGTCGAAAAGGGAATCCCTACGATAATGCTTGTATTGAATCGTTTCATGCTTCGATTAAGAAAGAATTTATTTATAGAAGGCGCTTTAAAACGAAGGAAGAAGCTATAAAAGCGATAAATCACTATATTAGTAGTTTTTATAATGAAAGGCGAAAGCACTCTACTCTGGGGAAACAATCACCGAATCAATTTGAGAGAAACAACTGGAAAGAGGAAGTTACCACTGTCTCATAATTTGGACATTCGGTGTTAGAAATGATCAGTCATGCCTTTCGAGTGATCATTTCTAACACCCCACCAAACGAAGTGCGGTAGTGTTTTTGGTTTTAAATGTCTCAAATTTTAGTGTCCACTTTCTTGACAGAAGACCACTTCCTCCCTTTCCTTGCAACTTCCCCTACTAAACAAAAAAGACATATTCCCCACACATGTACTTGTGTATAGAATATGTCTTTCTATATAGGCAAACCCTTCACATAAACGATAATATAAATTAAAATCCAACTTCCGCAAATACCATTCGATCTTTGCCATTGATATCATATTGGACTTCTACTTTTGCCTGAGGGAATGCGACTTCTAATAAATTAGCAACAGCATTGCTTTGACCTGCCCCTACTTCAAATCCAATAATGGCTTTTTCATTAACCACATGGGGCAGTTCTTCACAAAGTCTTTTATAAAGGACAAGACCATCTTCTCCTGCAAACAGCGCTCGATGTGGTTCATGTTCAGTGACAACATCAGACATTGTTGCGATGTCTTTTTCTGGGATATAGGGAGGATTTGAAAGGACAACGTCAAACGTTTTCCCCTGTGCAATAAATGGCTGCAACAAATCTCCCTGTACGAATTCTATATCCCCTGCACCTAAATTGTCAGCATTTTTTTTCGCTATAGCTAACGATACTTCATAAAGATCTGTAGCTGTTACCTGAAATGACGGATTTTCCAGTTTCATCGACACTGCGATTGCGCCGCTTCCAGTTCCCACATCTACTAGCTTTATAGGCGCATTTCCCCCAAACAATTTGTCTATCCGTGCAAGAGCAGAATGAACAAGCTCCTCTGTTTCCGGTCGAGGAATAAGTACTTCTTTATTTACATTAAAAGCTCTCCCATAAAATTCCTCTTGCCCAATAATATATTGAACTGGCTGTCCTTCGGAGTGCAAATAGATCAGCTTTTTAAAGCTTTCTACTTGCTCTTCTTCCATATCTTCACGGAATTTCACGAGCATTTCGGATCTACTTACTTGGAGAGAATGCCTAAGTAATAGCTCTGCTGCGTATTCTTCTCTGCCATGTTCCTTCAAATAAGAAGAAGCCCATTTTAGGGCTTCGAATACCTTACACATCTGAAGCACTTTCCAAACGACTAGATTGTTCTTCAAAAATAAGCGCATCGATAATATCGTCCATTTTACCTTGAAGAATTTGATCTAGTTTTTGAATAGTCAATCCAATACGGTGATCTGTCACACGGTTTTGCGGGAAATTATACGTACGAATACGTTCCGAACGATCTCCTGTACCAACCGCCGATTTACGTTGTTGATCATATTCCGCTTGTGCTTCTTGCTGGAATTTGTCATAAACACGTGCTCGTAGTACTTTCATTGCTTTTTCTTTATTTTTAATCTGTGATTTTTCATCCTGACAGGAAACAACCGTACCTGTTGGAAGATGCGTTAAGCGAACTGCAGACATCGTTGTATTAACACTTTGTCCTCCAGGTCCGCTAGAAGCGAATGTATCAACACGAATATCTTTTTCGTGTATTTCAATCTCTACTTCTTCTGCTTCAGGTAAGCATGCAACTGTTGCAGTAGATGTATGAATACGACCCCCAGACTCTGTTTCTGGTACACGTTGTACACGATGGGCACCATTTTCAAATTTCAATTTGCTGAATGCGCCTTTTCCGTTAATCATAAAGATGATTTCCTTGTAGCCACCAACACCAGTTGAGCTTGCATCAATGACTTCCATTTTCCACCCTTGTGCCTCTGCAAAACGGCTATACATACGGAATAGATCCCCAGCAAATAAAGCTGCTTCATCTCCGCCAGCCGCTCCCCTTACTTCCATAATAACGTTTTTATCATCATTAGGGTCTTTAGGAATTAGCAAGATTTTCAAGCGTGCTTCTAATTCTTCAATGCGCTTAGCAGTTTCATCTAGCTCTTCCTTCACCATTTCGCGCATTTCTGGGTCTAGCTTTTCTTCCAGCATTGCTTTAGCTTCCAAATGCTGTTCTTTTACTTCTTTATATTCACGATAAACTTCTACTGTTTCTTGAATATCCGATTGTTCTTTCGAATAATCACGTAGTTTTTTTGTATCATTTACAATTTCAGGATCACTTAATAATTCATTAAGCTTATCATAACGATCCTCTACAGCTTGAAGACGATCAAACACACTATTCACCTCGTTTTTATCCATAACGTATTCATTATATTATAGGCTATTTTCTCCGTCAAAACCAATTCTTATGAAAAATAGCATTTACAGCTTGTTTTCTTCCTATATTTCTAAAAAGGTGGCTCTCAACAGGCATTGTTGCCTCCCCCCTTCTCGCTAATTCCTCAAAATCTTTGTGTATCCAAGGAGCACCATCCTTCTTTCAAACTGTAAACAAACAATCAAAAAATAGCATCCTATGTCGAATAAACGCAAGATCACAGAGCAAATTTTCCCTTTATCGATTATAATAGATATAACACTTGAAAGAGAGGATATGACAAGATGTCCCTGACCAATCAATCCATTTATCATTATGTGATGGAGCAGGCTTCATCCATAACAAAGACTTGGTTTGCCATTAAAGATGGAGAATTAGGTTCTATTTATTCAAAGAATACCTCCCCATCTGTTGAAAAGCTGTTAACAAAACAGCATACGTATACAATTCAAACGGTTATTAGTGCTTTTCTAGAAGATGAGAGCATTTTTGCTGGAAATCTAGAGAAATGGGCAAATAAGGTAGCAAAAAGTAGAGTCGAGTTAGGAACACCCGTTCATGAAGTATTACAGGCATTAAGTATTACAAGACAAGTAATTTGGGACTCGATTGAACAGTTTATCCTTGAACAAAAAAATGTTCCAACACCATTAATATTACAATGGAGTTCAAAATTCCATTTTACTTTCGATCTACTAACAAATCAATTCACAAGCATGTATCATACTTTTACAAAACAAAAGCTTCATTGCCAAGAAGTATTAATCCAGCAATTAAGTGTCCCTGTTATTCCGATTACAGAAGCTATTGGAGTCCTTCCATTAGTAGGTGATATTGATAGTTTACGAGCAAAATTAATTTTGGAGACAGTGCCTGTAAAATGTAAAGAAGAGGCGATTAATCATCTATACATTGATTTATCTGGTATTTCTTCTATTGATACAATGGTTTTGCATGAACTGATGAAATTAACAAAAATACTCTCTTTCATCGGTATTGATGCAACTATTTCTGGACTTAGTCCTGATACCGCTCAAATGATTACTACATTAGGAATTAGTTTAGGAAATGTTCCTACCTACATCACACTTAAACAAGCATTATCTCTTCAAAAAGAGCCCGTTCAAAAAGCTTTGCTTAAAGAAAAACCTTTGACATAGCCCTATCTTACGAAGTGTTTCCAAATCGTGTATAATTATAAAAATTACAAAAAGCTCTGATAAATTCCACTTCTCATACTCTAAATCAATCCTTAGAGTCTAAGAGAAAAGTAAATATCAGAGCTTTTTTTAAACTTTCTATCAAACTAGTAAAATGAGAAAGCGAATCATTAATTAAGTAACTTTTCCCCTACAACAAACTCATCACGTATCTCACCAACAATTTCTTCTAATATATCCTCCATTGTGACAAGACCTACAATGACGCCTCTTTCATTCTTCACTAATCCCATATGCACTCTTTCTTGCTGCATTTTAAGAAGAGCAGTTTTAATAGGCGCAGTTTGAAGGAAAATCGGCATCTCATGGATAAATTCTTCCATTTTTGTTTCTCTTCCAGCTACTACATTTGTTAGCATCTCTTTTGTATTTACATACCCTACCAGCTTTGTTTGATTCTTTGTGACAGGGTAACGAGTATATTCATGTTTATCCAAAACAGTCAAAATCTCTTCAAAGGACATTTCTAGCTCTACATTAACAATTTGCTCCCTTGAAATCATTATTTCTTTTAAAATTCGATTATCAAAAGCAAAAATATTCTTTAAATACGCTAATTCTGTTTGATTGATTTCGCCACTTTCATAGCTCTGTGTAACAATCAGCTTTAATTCCTCTTCCGAGTGAGCTGTTTCATGCCCAACTGGTTTTACACCAAACCAACTGAGAATTGCTCGGGATGAGCCATTTAAAGCATGGATAATCGGTTTTGTAACTCTTCCAAACCAATACAATCCAGGAGCTAGCATTAAAGTCATTTTTTCCGCATATTGAATTGCTAATGTCTTTGGAGCCAATTCTCCTATTACAACATGCAAAAAGGAAACAACGGATAAAGCTATTGCATAAGAAAGTACGGTTGACAGAGCGCCTGGTACTTCAAACCGCTCAAATAAGGGATGAAGCATCTTTTCTACAGTTGGTTCTCCTAAAGCCCCTAAAACCAAGGCAGTAATCGTTATCCCAAGCTGACAAGCTGATAAATAATAATCTAAATCATGTGCAACTTTCTTTGCTTTTATCGCCTTTTTATTTCCTTCAGCAATGAGTTGATCAAGTCTTGACATTCTTACTTTTAATATCGCAAATTCAGCACCAACAAAAAATGCTGTTAACATAATAAATACTGCTACTAAAAACAAATTTAATAGTATTATACTGTCCAATTAATTCCCTCTAGTTTTGAGGGATTCACCTCCATGATTATAGATAAAGCAGTTTTTCCATCCTAGCTAGTTTTTCAACACGTTTTGCGCAAGACTAACTTCTTTGATTTGATAGTTATCCATATCTGTTACCGTCCAAACATGTTCTCCCTGCTCGACTTGGTCACCTATCTTGGCAGTATCCAATAGCTGATATTGAATCCAACCTGCTATTGTATCGAGCTCTTCACTTTCTTCAAACGGCATCCCAAAACGCTCTTCTAATTCGTCTAGCAACACACGGCCGTTAATAAAATACTTATTGTTTCCCGACTCTCGGATGTCCGCTACTTCATCTGCATCAAACTCATCACGGATTTCACCAACAAGTTCTTCTAATATATCTTCCATCGCCAGAATACCAGACGTACCACCATACTCATCGATAACTAACAACATATGCACTCTCTCTTGCTGCATTTTTAAAAGGGCGTCCTGTAATCTTGTTACTTCCAAAACGACAGGGAGATCACGGACAAATTCTTCTAATTTGCGATTTCTTCCCCAAGCCATTTGTGTCAGCATTTTCTTCACATTTACGACACCTATGATGTGGTCTTTATCTCCATCTTCTGTTACTGGATAACGAGTATAATTATGTTCATCCAAGATTTTTACGATATCGTCATATGACATATCTTTGTTTAGCGTAACAAATTCCGTTCTTGGAACCATGATATCCTTCGCTACCCTTTCATCAAAGGAGAAGACATTTTCCATATAAGCAAGCTCAGTCTGGTCAATTTCTCCACCTTGATAGCTTTGTGTCATGACTATTTTCAATTCTTCTTCCGAATACGCCTGTTCATGCTTAACTGGTTTTATCCCCATTAAACGAAGCAGTACTTGCGCAGATCCATTTAATGCCCATATAAATGGTTTCATCACTTTTCCAAACCAATATAATGGCGGTGCTAGCATTAAGGTTAATTTCTCAGAAAACTGAATAGCAAGTGTTTTTGGAGCCATTTCTCCTACTACAACATGCAGAAAAGTTACCAAAGCAAAAGCAATAGCATACGACGCAACAGATGCGACAGATGGAGAGGCATTCATTAAATTAAATATGGGATATAATAGTTTCTCAATTGCTGGTTTCCCTAATGCACCAAGGCCTAGCGCTGTCACAGTAATACCTAGTTGACATGCCGAAAGATAATAGTCTAAATTACCAGCTACTTTCTTTGCGACAATTGCCTTTTTGTTTCCTTCTGCAATTAGCTGCTCTATTCGCGACATTCGAATTTTAACTACAGCAAACTCAGAACCAACAAAGAAAGCTGTCAGCACTAATAATAGTGCTAGTAAAAATAAATTTGTTATCGTTATTATGTCCAATTATTTCCCTCTTTTGAGGGATTCACCTCCAGGAATGTTTACATTAAAGACAGTAATTTCATTACGTCTAATAATTTTGTTTCAAGTGTGTTATACACTTTCCTTTTCTCTTCCTGCGGCGCATCTTTCAATCTTTCTTCCAATGATGTTAGCTTTTTATGCAAACATGCAATTTCGTTCTGTACCTCATTCATAATTGGCTCTATTTCTTGGTCTTCTCTTGATTGAATAATTTTACGAATTTCTTCAATAGACATCCGTTGTTTTTTCAAAAGTTTGATTCGTTCCAATGTATGAATAACATCTTCCGAATACAGGCGATAATTGGAATCAGATCGCGTTACAGGAAGCAATTCATTACTTGTATAATAATCAATCGTTCTTGTCGACAATCCGCTTAATTTCGCCACTTGGCCAATTCGCAACAACGCCTTCCCAATGAAAAAACCCCCTTTACCTAATTAGTTATCATAATCATAGCACAGAGAATAAAATCCGTACAGTACTACGTTATAGTTATTGGTTGGATTTTGATACTGATGGGCACTAAGCATCTCTCTGTTACCCTTTAACCAGCCTTGATCTTCCCCTAAACACTAAATGCATACATAAAAAAAGCTCCTGCTAAGAAGGATAAAATCATTCCTAACAAGAGCTTTTTCTTATAAAGCCGTTGAAGTATTATCTTGTTTTGCTTTCTCTGTATTTCTAGGTACTTCATGATGATGACGGCATCTTGGTTCATACGATTCAGATGCTCCTACTAATATAACTGGATCTTCGTAACAAGCTGGGGAACCATTAATCAATCTTTGTGTTCTGCTTGCTGGAGAACCACAGACAGCACAAACTGCTTGAAGTTTTGTTACTAATTCTGCAATCGCCATTAATTCCGGCATTTTCCCGAACGGTTCGCCTCTAAAATCTTGATCTAAACCAGCGCAAATGACGCGATGTCCACTATTTGCCAAATGCTGAATAACACCAATAATTTCATCATCAAAAAATTGTACTTCATCTATTGCAACTATCTCTATATCGGAAGTCACATATTCAAAAATGTCGGCTGATTTACTAATAGGAATCGCATTAGTCGCTGTTCCATTATGTGATACAACAGATTCATCACTATAACGATTATCAATACTTGGTTTAAACACGATAAACTTCTGCTTAGCAAACTTCGCCCTTCTTACACGACGGATGAGTTCTTCTGATTTTCCCGAAAACATACTTCCACAAATAACTTCAACCCATCCATGATGTTTCATTACATACATGAAACCGCTCCTTCCTAGTATAAAACAACTTCTTTCTTTACTTACTCTATTCTATTTTTTCTATTCAAAGAGTCAGGGATGAGAATATACATAAAATGAATTTCTCTCTTACATACTTTAACAGCTATTTAGGCTGATTGAAATAATATATTCGACTCAAATATCATGTTTAACAGCATCTCAAATAGAAAAATAATCATAATAAAATACCTTAAGATACTTAAGAATAAAAGCTAAAAAGCTTACCATTCTTAAATATCCTACTATAGGTCAAAATAAAAAACAGGCAAGGAGAAAAGTAACTTCTTGCCTGTTCTTGATATTTCATATTACTTAATGCCGTATTTTTTGTTGAAGCGATCAACACGTCCGCCAGCTTCAGCAAATTTTTGACGTCCAGTATAGAACGGATGGCACTCAGAACAAGTTTCAACTTTGATTTCTTTTTTAACAGAACCAGTTGTGAACTCGTTACCACAAGCACATTTCACCGTAATTTCGTTATAAGTTGGATGAATTCCTGTTTTCATTTCTTTTCATCTCCTTCCGCCCTGCAACTTTCGAAACAGAGTTATAAAACAATGCATGAAGCACTGTAATTTCAAAAACACATTGAGTATATTATAACAAGGACATTCTTGTTTTGCAACACTATTAACCATGCATTAATTACCAAATATTGAAAACCTCTAAAAGTGTCTCTATCCTCTAATCTCTTAAGAACGTTTAGCAGTGCCCGCCTTCATTTGCTCTCCTAAGATTGCAAAGAAGTCTTCATTGCTTTTCGTTTGTCTTAATTTTCTTAAGAACTTTTCAGCAAAGTCTGGTGAATCAGACATTGATTTACGAATAGCCCATAGCTTGTCTAAATGTTCTTTCGGAATTAACAGCTCTTCTTTACGTGTTCCGGAACGTCTAATGTCAATAGCAGGGAATATTCTTCTTTCTGCTAATGCTCGGTCTAAATGAAGTTCCATATTACCAGTTCCTTTAAACTCTTCATAAATAACATCATCCATGCGGGAACCCGTATCGACTAACGCGGTAGCCAATATCGTTAAGGAGCCACCTTCCTCAATATTACGAGCTGCACCAAAGAATCGTTTTGGACGATGGAACGCTCCAGGATCGATTCCCCCTGATAATGTTCTTCCACTTGGAGGGATAACCAGGTTATAAGCACGTGCTAATCTTGTAATACTATCCATCAAGATAATAACATCTCGCTTATGCTCTACAAGACGCATCGCTCTCTCTAATACTAATTCAGCAACTTTAATATGATTTTCCGGAACTTCATCAAATGTAGAACTTACTACATCTCCACTTACAGATCTTTCAATATCGGTAACTTCTTCCGGTCTTTCATCAATTAGCAATACAATAAGTTCTGCTTCTGGATGATTATTCGTAATACTATTTGCTATTTCCTTAATCAGCATTGTTTTACCAGCTTTAGGAGGAGCTACAATAAGACCACGTTGACCAAAACCAACAGGTGCTAGCACATCCATTATTCTAGTAGAGACATTTCGCTGTGTTGTTTCTAAATGTATTTGTCGATTTGGATATAGAGGCGTTAGAGCAGGAAAATGAACTCTTTCTTTTGCCGTCTCCGGATCATCTCCATTAACCGCCTCCACTTGAAGTAAACCAAAATATCTTTCGTTTTCTTTTGGAGGACGAACTTTCCCCGAAACCTTATCCCCATTTCTCAAATCAAATCTTCTAATTTGAGATGCAGAGATATAAATATCCTGTGAGCTTGGAGAATAATTAATCGGTCTTAAGAAGCCAAATCCTTCTGACTGAATAATTTCAAGAACACCTTCCATGAAAAAATAGCCCTCTTGCTCTGCTCTTGCTTTTAAGATGGAAAAAATTAATTCTTTTTTTGTAAGCTTGCTATAATAGGCAACTTTATACTCACGAGCTAATTCATACAACTCTTTTAATTTCATATTTTCTAAACTAGATATATTTAATCCCATTTTTACACCACTCTTTTATATTTTCAGTTATCCCTACCATTTATTTAGAAATGTAGGAAGGTCAATCTTCTGTTTGAGGCGAACACTTTTTTTGAAGAGAAATTTTGATGCGAGAAATAATTAAGTGAAGGATGGAAAAGAAGATTCCTACTTCTTCTCCAACTATCGATAAATCTTACTCTTTTCGTTTTTTAAGGCTCACTTTATGAGAAAGGCTAATATAAGAATAAGCCATTGTACGAATAGAAATTTATCTTAAGAGGAGTTTTTATTTTATCCTTCATGTTTCTAATTGGCTCTTTCGAGAAATCTATCAAAAGCACTCTTTATTTTACCTCCATCTACGAAAAATGTGCAACAAGAATTTTTTTACTGTCTCCTTGTAAAGCCTATTATATGGAAGCGCAATAGGAATGAAGTCTCTTTATGATCCTTCTTTTTTAGATTGATTCGAAAAGGAAGGTACGTGAGGAAGCTTATAAATATTCCCGTTTTGGAGGGCATTGATTCTTTCATCAACGTAAATGAAAAGGGTGCTCTTGACATCCTTTAATGTGAAAATATCTATTTTTAATAAGTATCGGAATGTATTGATTTATTATACCTATTTTAATTAGAATTCTCTACTGGTAAACATTATCTTTTTAGAGAAAAGGTTTTGAGTCTGCTTCTCTGCCACCATTTTAGCTTCTTTTTGATACAATCGGGCTCTGAGATGGACTCTCTGTTACCTTCCCAGTCTATCTTTTTGCTTAAAAATGGCTTTCTTGAGATTAATTCCTACTTAATGATAGGGGGAGCATTATCCCCCGCTCTTCTTTTTCACTCAAGATGAAAAAAACTTTTTAGATCAATAACGCAATCTAAATCAGACATGCATTATCCATTATTTATTTGTTCATATTCTTCTTCTGTCATTTTTTCACGCCAGATTGTTGCTCCTAAACCAGTAAGCTTTTCTACTATATGACTATATCCTCTATCTATATGCTCTAGTCCTGTTATTTCCGTTACTCCATCAGCCATAAGCCCTGCTATAACCAAGGACGCTCCGGCACGTAAATCACTTGCTTTTACTTTTGCACCTTGCAAGTGAACAGGTCCATTTATAATCGCAGAACGCCCCTCCACTTTTATCGCGGCATTCATACGACGTAGTTCATCTATATGTTTAAATCTAGCGCCATAGATTGTGTCTGTAACCATACTTGTACCTTTTGTCTTTGTTAATAAAGACGTAAATGGCTGTTGTAAATCTGTTGGAAAACCTGGGTATACAAGTGTTTTAATGTCGACTGGTTTCAGCGAATTGTTCGAGCTCACAAACACTTGTTCATCACTTGATTCGATTGAAACTCCCATCTCTCTCAATTTCGCAATCAGAGACTCTAAATGTTGTGGAATTACGTTATCGACAAGGACTCCATCTCCAACTGCAGCTCCAATAATAATATACGTGCCTGCTTCAATGCGGTCAGGAATAATCGTGTGGCGACAGCCATGTAAATGATCTACCCCTTCTATACGAATGACATCCGTACCTGCACCTTTTATTTTAGCACCCATATTGGTTAAGAGCGTTGCTACATCAATGATTTCCGGTTCTTTTGCTGCATTTTCAATGATGGTTTTCCCTTTGGCTCGTACAGCCGCAAGCATAATATTGATTGTTGCACCGACACTTACTACATCTAAATAAATTCTTGCTCCTCTTAACTCATCTGCCCGAAGATAAATGGCTCCCTGTTCATTTGTAATCTGTGCACCAAGTGCTTCAAACCCTTTAATATGCTGGTCTATTGGTCTTGGTCCAAGATGACATCCTCCAGGTAATCCAATAACTGCCTTTTTAAATCGCCCTAACATTGCTCCCATTAAATAATAAGAAGCACGCAATTTTTTTACCTTCCCATTCGGCATAGGCATAGAAATCATAGAAGAGGGATCTATTGTTATATCAGAATCTGATATAGATACCGTTCCACCTAGCTCTTCCATAATTTCTTTCAATATTTGAACATCTGAAATGTCAGGCAATCCCTCAATTGTTACTGGAGATTCAGCTAATATGGTTGCTGGAATGAGTGCAACGGCACTATTTTTTGCACCACTAACCCTAACTGTTCCTTTTAATGGAGATCCACCTGCAATCATAAGTTTTTCCATTTCTAGCTCCCTTCTAAGCCAATGCAAAAGTACAAGTTCTGCTATAAGTTAATCAAGATGAGGCTTGGATGTAGAATCTTGTTTGAATTACTGTTACTTATTATACCAAATATTAAGACTTAATGGAAAAGTATATATGTATGAACTTTTTGTTCTTATTCAATGATTAAGTACAAACATTTTTAGTATTACCTATAAACTAAGACTTCAATCAGGAAGAAACTGTTTGAAAAGAAGTTTTAAAAAATGACAGATTTGCATTTCCCTTTCCAAACAAATACAAATAATATTAGATAATCTACTTATTCAGCGGGTTTCATACTGTCCCTGAAAAAATAAGGCATAGAAAAAGAGGATATCTCTTAAAAAGATATCCTCTTTCATTTTTTTAAAATTAAGCTCTATTTGAAGAACCGAATTCTTTGATTTTGCCGATTACTGTTGCTTTAATCGCATCGCGAGCTGGTCCTAAATATTTACGTGGATCGTACTCTTCTGGTTTAGCAGCAAGCGTTTCGCGAACTGCTTTTGCAGAAGCAATTTGGTTTTCAGTATTAACGTTGATTTTAGCAGTTCCTAAAGAAATTGCTTTTGTGATATCTTTTGTTGGGATACCAGTACCACCGTGTAATACTAATGGCAAACCAGTTAAGTTACCGATTTCTTCCATTTCTTTGAAACCTAAGTTTGGCTCACCTTTGTAAGGACCGTGAACAGATCCTAAAGCAGGAGCTAGAGTGTCGATACCAGTACGTTTAACAAGTTCCACACATTCGTTAGCATCAGCATAAATTACGCCTTCAGCTACAACGTCATCTTCTTGTCCACCAACAGTACCAAGTTCTGCTTCAACAGAAACACCTTTAGCATGTGCATATTCTACTACTTTAGAAGTGATTTCCACGTTCTCATCAAATGAATGGTGAGAAGCATCGATCATTACAGATGTAAAACCAGCATCAATTGCTTCTTTACATTTTTCGAAGCTTGAACCGTGATCTAAATGAATAGCAACAGGAACAGTGATATTATAGTCTTCGATTAAACCTTCAACCATTTTCACAACTGTTTTGAAACCAGCCATATAGCGTGCTGCACCTTCAGAAACCCCAAGAATTACTGGAGATTTCTCTTCTTCTGCAGCTTGAAGAATTGCTTGAGTAAACTCAAGATTATTTAAGTTAAATTGTCCAACAGCATAGCCTTCTGCTTTTGCTTTGTTTAACATGTCTTTCATTGAAACTAAAGGCATATTTCTTCCTCCTTATTTAATGATCGTTCTTTGTTACAAGAGAATCTTTATTAAATTTCCCAAAGGAAAGTTGAATATGTATATAATACCTCATGTAAACGAAAACGAATCATTCCTTTTAAACTCAATTGTAATCATACCAAAATAAAACAAGAAATGCTATCGTTCGAGCTTTTTTTTCTATTTTGTCACAATTTCATTTTATCTTTTGACAAACACATGCATTAAACTAAAGGAATCTTTTCCATTTAAAGTAATCAATAGAAAAACCACTAATCCCAACTTCCGATTGGTGGTTTTCTTTCTTTGTATAAAATATCACAGATTACTTTTCAAAAAATCATTATATTCCTACTGGCATTTCTTTTTTGGGGATATGTAACAAACGCTTAATTATATATGTATTTTTTGAAAGATTACACATTAATATATTTTTTAACAGCATCTCTGAGATCGTCAATATCAAAAGGTTTTGCAAAATGAGTAAGTGCTCCAAGATCTTTTGCTTCCTGAATCATATCTAGTTCACCATAAGCTGTCATGATGATAACACGAATATCCTGGTTAAGCTTCTTCATGCGTTTTAATATTTCAATTCCATCCATCCCAGGAATTTTCATATCTAACAACACTAAGTCTGGAAATTCACTTGTTACTATTTCTAACGCTTGATTTCCATTAGCAGCCTGAAATGTCTTATATCCTTCCTTTTGAAAAACTTCATTCAAAAGGATTCTTATGCCGAATTGATCATCAACAATTAGTATTTTTCCTTTCATCATTAAACCTTCCCTTCTAAGTCTAGTTATTTTATGTATGCTCACGTTTTTATCATAGTTATCTTTCTACTATTTGGTCAACTTTTCCTGCTAATTCCCTTAAATTTTACCTTTTTCATATATTTAATTATAATTAACTACTATATAATGTGATTTACTGTTAATTTTTATAACAATGGAGGTTTTTCCACGTGCTTAAAATGTTTTCCACTCAATTAAGTGGACTATTTAAAAGATTGCATGAAAAAGAAGAAGAAGCAATCGAAGACAGTTCAAGATTATTAGCACAAGCTATCGTAAGTGACGGGAAAGTTTATTTCTATGCAACAAAGGAAATGGCTGGCGTAATAGCAGAAGCTACTAAAGGAATGGAGCCAATGCCAAATGCAGAGGAATGGACAAACGCTTCCCTTGAAAAGATAACTTCTAACGACCGTTTCATTCTTTTCTCCCGTACAAATGAGGAGGAAGAGATAAATACTTTTGCTAAGAGCTTATACGATGCTCAAGTTTCTTTTATTTCTGTTTGTTCCATTACAAATACGGAAATTGAATCATTAGTGGACTTTGCAGATGTCCCGATTGATTTAAAACTTTCTAAAGGCTTATTGCCTGATGATGTAGGAAATCGATACGGCTATCCTTCCTTGATTGCTGCCCTTTTTATTTATCACGGCATTAAATTTACAACTGATGAAATTTTAAAGGAATACGACATATAAATAGGAAGAAAAATAACATTATATGTTACAAAAACTCACAAAAAAGAGGTTATTCACTTACTAGAATAACCTCTTTTTCATTCATTTTATTTATTATTTTTCCGCTAAGCGAATAGACGCACCAACGAACTCTCGGAAAAGTGGTTGTGGGCGAGTTGGTCTAGAAATAAATTCTGGATGGAATTGAGAAGCAACAAACCAAGGATGATCCTTTAGTTCTACAATTTCTACTAAACGGCCATCAGGGCTAGTTCCTGAGAAAATAAATCCTGCATTTTCCATCTCTTGACGATATTGATTATTAAATTCATAACGATGACGATGTCTCTCGTAAATTACTTCGTCTTGATATGCTTCATATGCTCTTGTTTCTTCTTTTAGCTTACATGGATATAATCCTAAGCGAAGTGTTCCACCTAAATCCTCTACATCCTTCTGTTCAGGTAAAAGGTCGATAACTGGATGTGTAGTCTTTTCGTTAATTTCAGAAGAGTGTGCATCATCCCAACCTAAAACATTACGAGCAAATTCAATAGACGCAACCTGCATTCCTAAACAAATTCCAAAGAAAGGAACTTTTTGTTCACGTGCATATTGTGTTGCTAAAATCTTCCCTTCAATCCCTCGATCTCCGAATCCACCAGGTACAAGAATTCCATCTGCGTCCTGTAGCAATTCTTGAACATTTTCTTTTGTTACTTGCTCAGCATTGATCCAATCGATATCGATATCCGCATCGAATGCATAACCTGCATGCTTTAATGCTTCTACTACAGAAATATAAGCATCTTGCAGCTCTACATATTTACCAACAAGGGCAATCTTTGTTGTTTTAGAAAGATTACGCACGCGATCAACTAATTCGATCCATTCTGTCATATCTGCTTCTTGGCATTTAAGTTTTAAATGCTCACATACAATTTGATCTAGGTTTTGCTCTTGTAATGCCAAAGGAATCGTATAAAGTGTATCCGCATCACGGCACTCAATAACTGATTTATTGTCTATATCACAGAATAAAGCAATTTTGTCTTTCATATCTTCTGAAATAGGTTTTTCTGTTCTTACTACAATAACATTCGGTTGAATCCCCAAACTACGCAGTTCTTTAACGCTGTGTTGTGTTGGTTTTGTTTTCATTTCTCCTGCTGCTTTGATGTATGGCACCAATGTACAGTGAATATACATAACATTATCGCGACCGATATCACTTTTAATTTGGCGAATCGCTTCTAAGAACGGTAATGATTCGATATCTCCAACTGTTCCACCAATTTCTGTAATAACAACATCTGCATTCGTTTCACGACCAGCTCTATATACACGCTCTTTAATTTCATTTGTGATATGTGGAATTACTTGAACAGTTCCGCCAAGATAATCTCCTCTACGCTCTTTTCTTAATACAGTAGAATAGATTTTCCCTGTTGTAACATTGTTATATTTTGTTAAATTGATATCAATAAAACGCTCATAGTGACCTAAGTCTAAATCCGTTTCCGCGCCATCATCTGTTACAAATACTTCTCCATGCTGATAAGGACTCATTGTTCCTGGGTCCACGTTGATATACGGGTCAAACTTTTGAATGGTAACACTTACTCCACGGTTTTTCAGCAAGCGACCAAGAGAAGCTGCTGTAATCCCTTTTCCTAGTGAAGAAACTACTCCACCTGTTACAAAAATATATTTTGTCATTATATGATCCCCCTTGATTTAAGTTTGCTCCAATTCCTCTTTATTTAAGACGAATTAACTAATTTTTTTGAGGGGTATGAAACGATTGCTGTTTGCTTCTTTACTAAAGGTTGTTTTCCGTAAAGTTTGTCGCAATTACTCGCAGCCCGAATACGCTACGCTTTTCTTAGCAAACTTATACTTTTGCCTGCTATCTCATGGCGTTTACGTATATCTAAGCTGCTTTAATATTTCTAAATTATTTATTTTTCCTATTGAAAAAACAACAATCTTTTAGAAAACAGCATTACTAAAAAATAAAAAGCGCTCCACTTACTTTCTACAAGTAAGGGAGCGCTGTATTTAGCGAATTTAAGTTCGTTCCTCTTTTAAGGAGCCCAAAAAAGATTTTACTAGCAACGACTGTAAATGTCAAGACTAGGGGGAATTATTTATCCTCATCCTCGTCTTCATCAAATTCTTCGTCTTCTTCATCTTCTTCTTCATCTAATTCATCATAATCTTCTTCGATTTCTTCATCAAAATCTTCACTTTCCGATAAGTCATCATCTAATAAATCATCGTCTTCGTCTTCATCTAAATCGTCATCTTCATCTAGAAGCTCTTCATCATCCAGATCTGCATCGAAGTCATCAAAATCATCTTCGTCTTCATCTATGCTATCAAAATCGTCGAAGTCATCATCCGCAGCTTTTTTCGCTTTTTTCTTCTTCGGTTTTGTTACTGTTACAACATCTTCTTCTGATTTATCTACAGGGTACCATAAACGAAGTCCCCAACGATTGTCTCCTAATGATAAAAAGCGACCATCGATATTAACATCTGTATAAAATTGTGCAATTTTTTCATTGACTTCTTCTTCCGTTAACTCTACTAATTTTGCTACTTCATTCATTAGTTCATTAAACGCATAAGGTGTTTTGCCACCATTCATAATTTCATATGCTACATCAATTAGCGCCATTTCTTTTAGTTCTTCTTTTGTGTATTTGTCAACACTCATTCTTTCGCACTTCCTTTCATATCTACTCTTATCCCCGTCCTGAAAGCTTGGACCAAAATTCAGGTGGAAGTTTCACGTTTCGGGAGTTTATTATTTTTATACATCTCGTTGATCTTTTGAGACCAATCTTAACTAATATAGTAAAAATACATATTCTCCATTATAAACAAATTTTAGGTGAATATGCTAGTTCTAGTTAAGGTTTATTTAACTTTTCTTTGAAATAGAAGTTTTCCTGCTCTTTTATGTTTATTTTTTTGCTTGGCTTGCTTATTTTTAGCAAGTTTTAAAAAAAGAAGGGATAAAAGAAAAAAGCCGATAGAACCTAATTGATGCTTATATAAGATATAAAACAAAACTAAATATAGGAGTATTCCAATTAAAATCAATATTTTCCGCACTGTTAATCCACCCTTACTAAAAATAATAGATTATTCTCCTTTTAGAATAACGACTGTATGAAGCGACACGCAAGTTTCTTTTTTATTTATTTGCTATTTTCCAAAATATGAATGATTCCCCTTAAAAATCGACATGGAAGAGGAAAGGTATGAAAGGAATAGGATATCGGCAATACTATCCTTTTAAGGAGGGAATTATAAATGAAGACATTCTTGATTATCATAAGCAGTATTGCAATACTTATTTTCCTTCTCTATATTGATTTTCAATTAGGAAAGAGAGCCCAGCAAAAACAAATAGAACGGAAAAATCATCCCTTTAGATATACAGACTTTCACATCTATGCAGATGGAACAGAACTTTTCCCAGCCCTGTTCCAAGCAATTAAAGAGGCGAACAATCATATCCATATCCTTTTCTACACCATTAAAACAGATAGCATTTCCAATGAGTTTCTAGATCTTTTAAAAGCAAAAGCACATGAAGGAGTGGAAGTACGCCTAATTTTAGATTGGTTAGGTAGTATAAAAATCAGAAAAAAAATCAGAGAAAATCTAAAGCAAGCTGGTGTTCAATTTGCTTTTTGCCAACTTCCAACATTCCCTTATCTCTTTTATTCTTTACAAGTAAGAAACCACCGAAAAATCGCTATCATTGATGGCAAAGTTGGTTTTATGGGTGGGTTTAACATCGGAAAAGATTATATTCATGCCAACTTCAAATTAAGCCCTTGGCGTGACTATCATCTTCAATTGATTGGAGAAGGGGTCGATGATTTACAGCGAGAATTTTTAATTGATTGGTTAAAATCCTCTAAAATTAATTTACTGCAAAACCGAGTATATTTTCCAAAACAGAAACACGGAGAAACTAGACATCAAATAATACCTACTCAAGGAGTTTATTTAGAAGAAATAATATGTAATCTGATTAAAAACAGCAAAAAGAGTCTTTTCATTGCTACCCCTTACTTCATTCCTAGCCAGCGAATAACAGTGGAATTATTAAGGGCATTACATAGAAACGTTAGGCTTACCATTCTTATCCCAAACAAAGCTGATCACATGCTTGTTAAAGAAGCAGCTTTTCCCTATTTACGTAAACTATTAAAGAACGAGGCAAGCGTTTTTCAATATACGAATGGGTTCTTCCATGGAAAGTTAATAAATGTCGATGATGAAATTATTATTATTGGTTCGTCCAATTTTGATAGACGCAGTATCTTTTTGAACCACGAGCTAAACTGCTGTATTTATGACCCTGTGTTTATTGAAAGAATGAATAAAATAACAACGATAGATTTACAGCAAGCTAAGAAGTTATCTCTTTTGGATTTTAAAAAATTAACTGCATGGCGTACATTAAAAGAATGGCTTTCCCGTCTTTTTGCTCCATTTTTATAAGCTTTAATCAGTGGGAGAGGTCTCCCACTGATTAGTTAAGTTAAACGATTCGTACCTTGACAGACAGGGATCTTCCTCAAATGCTCCTATGCTTCCTCTTGACTATTACCTAAGATTAAGCTGAGATATCTTATCTTTGAAATAAGACACTAATCCATTCAAACGCACGGTAACCAGCATATATTCCAAAAATACCTACAATACCCGAAAATGCGCCTGGGGCTGGAATTGGCAGTTTCAAAAGACCAAAAATGAATCCAGTTAAAAATCCAGTTACTAAAGCTAATATCACTAATTTCACAAGCATCTCCCCTTCAAAAGTAGATGCCTTTATTATTCGAAAAGTTAGTTCGAAATATCCGAAGATTCCTTAATCATCTTTGCTGGTTTTTATGGCAGGGATTTTTAGTTTCACCGTGAATGTTTCATCCTTATAGGTGTAATCAAGATAGCCATGGTACTTGCTTACGATAGTTTGAATGATTTTCGTTCCATACCCTCTTTCCTTTCCTGTCTTCGTTGATTGTCCAAATTTCTTAAACATGGAATCTAGAATAGCAGCGGGAATAGGCAAACAGTCATTTTTACATGTAAGTAAGTACAGACCGCTTCGTTTTGATAAACGTATGGTGATATGCGGCTTTTCGTTATGCTTCTTTCCACATTCCTGACTTGCCTCTAGACTATTAAACAACAAATTACCTACTAAGCTTACAATATCCTTTTCTTTCATTGGTAATGTTGATAAAGGTACATCAAAGTCGTATTTCAATTCGAGATTATCCAGTATCGCCTGCTTATAAACTCTATGTAATATCGAGGCTACTGCCCCATTCTCCCCTTTTATCGATAGATTTGTTTCTTCATACCCTTCAACAAGCTCATCTAAGTAGAATTTAGCGTTTGATGAACCTTCCTCTTCCAACATAAAATGCACGGCTGAGATATGCTTGAGGAAATCATGCCGTTCACTACGGATTACTTGAAAAAGCTCATTATATTGTTTTATTTCGTCCTCATAGGATTCCTTTTCCTGTTTAAGATGAATCATTTTCCAACCTACCATAAAACGCGCCACTTCTATTAATAAAAACAAAAGGAAAAAAAGTATACTCCAGGATGTAAATACAACTTGTATATGTAAAATTAGAATCAATGACTGGATAAACCAGAGAAGCGCCTCTATTTTGGAAGGACTAGCATTACCATTTATTGGTGAATACACCGAAAAAACAAAGCATATTGCAGCAAAAAGGAGAAATAACAGATAAGATGGCACAGCAAATCCCATATGCTCCATTATTATTTTGCTATGGATAGTACTATAAACTGCAATTATTAGCCAATAGAAATGTTTATTATTAATCATAATTACCCCTTAGAAATAATTAGCTTGGAGAAAATCCACCTTCTCCTTGGTGATTATCGCCTTTTCCTCTAGCCCCTCAAATGCTACGGCATAGGAGTTCTTTGCATAAAGAGAGAAATTTTTAACATAGTGTATATTGATTATAAAAGAACGGTGTGAGCGAATGAAGTCTCTTTCCCTCAGCTCTCCTTCTAACTCATTTAGTGTCTGATATGTTTTTATTGTTTCTGATTTTGTGTAAATAGTTGTCGATCTTCCCGACCTTTCAATAAACACAATATCCTTCTTTTGTATAATGTGGATTTCACTCTTTTGTTTAATGTAAAGTCTTCCTGCAATCTCCGTAGACTTTGTCTTTTCAATTGCCCGATGTATTGACTGGGTTAGACGGTCTTTATTATAAGGCTTCATTATATAATCATGGACATTCAGCTCAAATGCATGCACTGCATATCCACTAGTTCCAGTTACAAAAATGACCAAAATATTTAAAGCATGAGAATGAATAATGTCCGCTAATTCATACCCTGATAAACCAGGCATTTCAATATCCGCAATTAATAAATCAATGCTTTCCTTTTTTATCTCTGCATAGGCTTCCTCCGCAGAAACAGTGGAAAAGATGATTTCCATTTCAGGAATACTGGAAACAATCCCTATTAATTTATCCAAATCCATAACACGGTCATCCACTAAACCAACTCTCAACTTTTCTTTCTCCCTTCCCAATGCCTGAAAAATCTCAATTGGCAGAAATTTCCCTTTTCCCCTTTTATTTTACCATGATTTATATACACAACGATGGTTTATAGCTTTTTTGATAGACTAAAATGTTCAAAAAAGAAAAACCTTCCCTTTTCACGACATGATACGGCACTTTCATGACAGGATGGCAGAAAATGAATTGTTCACCCTATATGATAAATGTAACGAAACCAATATGAGGTGAAAAATACATGATTACTATTCAAAAAGTAACGAAGAAATTCCAAGATAAAAAAACTTCCATTACCGCACTTAAGCATGTGTCATTTTCCATAAAAAAAGGGGAAACCATTGCTTTACTTGGAGAAAATGGTGCCGGTAAAACGACTCTATTACGATCCATCGCCACCCTCCTTCAACCAACAGAAGGAACCATTATCGTGGATAATTTTGATACAACGAAAAATCCAAAGGAAATTAAACAAAAAATTGGTGTTCTATTTGGCGGAGAAACAGGTCTTTATGAGCGATTAACTGCTAGAGAGAATTTGGAATACTTCGCAAATCTATATGGTTTAGGGAAGCATGAAACAAAGGTAAGAATTGATGAGCTTTCGCGAATGTTCGGAATGAGAGATTATTTAGATCGCAAGGTTGGTGGTTTTTCCAAAGGGATGCGTCAGAAAGTGGCGATTGCTCGAACGATTATTCACAATCCGGAGATTATTCTTTTTGATGAACCAACAACAGGGTTAGATATTACCTCTTCTAATGTATTCCGCCAGCTTGTCCATCAATTGAAGAAAGAAGGAAAAACAATTGTGTTTTCCAGTCACATTATGGAAGAGGTTTCCATGCTATGCGATAGTGTTGCAATGTTTCACAAAGGAGAGCTTGTCCATCATGGAAAGCTTGACGATTTATATAAAGCAGAAGGAAGCAAGGACCTAAACTATATCTTTATGAGCAAACTAGTTAGAGGGGGAGATCAATATGTTATTTAAATTATATCTGAAGGAACTAAAGGATTCATTTCGAGATAGACGAACATTATTATTAACCGTATTCCTGCCTATTATTATGATGACTGGCTTAACTCTTTTTTATGAGAAACTAGTATCTAGCAGTGAAGGAGAAAGCTACCAACTAGCGATTTCTTCTGCGTTAAATGAAGAAATGAAAGCAAATTTAGCAGCTCACACAAATATTGAATTACTTGTTTCCGACGATCCGGAAACAATAGTAAAGGATGGCGATGCACAAGCGGCAATCCTCTTAGAGAATAATTTTGGAGAAAAGGTACTCCAAGGGGAAAACACTAATATAGTCCTTATAGGAGATTCCTTTAGTGAAAACTCTTCTGCCTTGCTTTCTATTGTTATGAACGCTTTAAACGAATACGAAAAGACAGTGGTATCCGACCGATTAAATAAATTAGGGGTAGAAGATTCAGTTATTCAACCATTTTCCATCGTACAGCAAGAGCTTTCAGCAGAGAATCCAACCATTAATTTAGTAGCGATGCTTATCCCACTGATCCTATCATTGGCTGTAGGAGTCGGTTCTTCTCCAGCTGCAGCAGATCTTTTTGCTGGGGAAAAAGAGAAAAAAACGATGGAAGCATTATTAATGACTCCAGTAAAACGCTCTACTTTAGTAATTTCTAAATGGTTAACAATTTCTACAATTGGAGTATTGACTGGCTTGATTACCTTACTTGTTGTTGTTCTGGAGATAGCTTTTTTTACGGAAAACTTAAAAAACGCTGTACCTATTCATGATAACTTCGCCTTAATTATTGTATTTGCTATCTTGATAACCGTTCTTTACTCGATGCTTATTGCTTCCTTACTTATGATTACTAGCATTATTGGTAAATCAATTAAAGAAGCTCAGAGCTACAGTACGCCAATACTGATGCTGACTGTTTTTCCAATGATGTTTTTATCTACTAGCGGTTTAAATGAACTAACCTTTAATCATTTTGCTATACCCGTTATTAATGTATTCAGTATTTTAAAGGAATTAATATTCGGCGAGATTATCTATCAACATATCCTGATTACGTTGGGATCTAATTTATTATTTATCATTATTGCGTTTTTGATTGGAAGAATGCTGTTTATGAAAGATAAATGGGTTATTAATTAAGGGGTATTTTCACTTGAATAAGGATACTAAAAAGAAGAGGGCTAGATTAGCTCTCTTCTTTTTGGTATTACATTTTTTCTGGTGCGGATACGCCGATTAGGGCAAGGGCGTTTCTTAAAGTTATTTGTGTTGCTTGGATTAATGCTAAGCGTGCTTTTGTTCTTTCTAGATTGTCAGCGTCTAATACTTTCTCCGCGTTATAGAAGCTGTGGAAAGTGGATGCTAAATCGTAAATGTAATTTGTAATACGGTGTGGCATTCTCTTTAATGCCGCTTCTCCTACTGCTTGTGGGAATTCTCCTAGTTTTTTCAATAAGTCAAATTCTTTTTCTGCAGTGATTAACGCTACATTTAGTTCATCAGCAAGCTCGATTCCTTGTTCTTTTCCTTGTCTAAGGATACTTGAAATACGTGCATGTGCATATTGTGCATAGTAAACTGGGTTTTCATTGGATTGTGACACAGCAAGATCTAAATCAAAATCTAAATGTGTGTCAGCACTTCTCATAGCAAAGAAGTAACGAGTTGCATCTAGGCCTACTTCTTCTACTAAATCTCTCATCGTAACAGCTTTTCCAGTACGTTTACTCATCTTCATTTTTTCGCCGTCTTTGTAAAGATGAACAAGCTGAATAATTTCCACTTCTAAGGCTTCTTTTTTATAGCCTAATGCTTGAATAGCTGCTCTCATACGAGGAATATAGCCGTGATGGTCTGCTCCCCAAACATTAATAAGCTTTTCAAATCCTCTTTCTAGCTTATCCTTGTGATAAGCAATATCTGGTAATAGATACGTATAAGAACCATCATTTTTGATAAGTACGCGGTCTTTGTCATCACCAAAATCAGTTGAACGTAACCAAGTAGCTCCATCTTGTTCAAAAATATAACCATTTTCTTTTAATGCGTTTAGCGCTACATCGATTTTTCCATTTTGATAAAGAGAAGTTTCAGAGAACCATACATCGAACTTCACACGGAAATCTTCTAAATCCTGCTTTAATTTAGCCATTTCATACTTCAGACCATAATCACGGAAAAAGTCAAAACGTTCCTGTTCTGAAACATTTACATACTTATCGCCAAATTCCTCTGCTAGTTTTTTTCCGATTCCAATTATGTCTGCACCATGATACCCATCTTCCGGCATGTCTTTTTCTATACCTAACGCTTGGAAATAGCGTGCTTCTACAGATAATGCTAGGTTGTTAATTTGGTTACCAGCATCATTAATATAGTATTCTCTTGATACATCATAACCAGCTTTATCTAAAATATTAGAAAGAGAATCTCCTACTGCTGCCCCACGAGCATGTCCTAAATGAAGATCTCCAGTTGGATTTGCAGAAACAAACTCCACTTGTACTTTTTCTTTATTTCCGACAGTAGTCTGTCCATACTGCTCTCCAGCTTGAAGAATAGTTGGGATTAAATCTGTTAGGTAACTGTTATCCATATAAAAATTGATAAAACCAGGTCCTGCAATTTCTACTTTTTTAATAGAAGCTTTTGTTTGATCAAAGTTCTCAATAATAGCCTCTGCAATCATTCTTGGTGCCTTTTTAGCCACTCTTGCTAATTGCATCGCCATATTCGTAGAATAATCACCATGTGCTTTTTCTTTTGGTAATTCCAATATTACCTCTGGAATTTGTTCTTCTGTTGCTAAGCCCGCTTTTATCACACTTTGTTTAATTTCTTCTTTCAAATTGTCCTTTATTTGATCTACAATATTCATTCTTACTCTGTCTCCTCCTTAAACGAAATTGTCATATGATAGGTTCCATTATTGCTGCCTTGCATTTTTAAATCATATAAAATATCTAATGATCCTGTTGTTGCTTGCTCTTCTACTTCTAACGCTAGCCTCTTTGTATCTGTTACTATTTGAAAGACACCGTACGGACTTTCGTAGCTGCCAATTTTTTGTTTATTAATCAGAAAAGGCAGGCGCATTTTCACTGCCCCGCTTCGAAGGATTAAACCTTCTTTTCCAGTGACTTTTATAATTGTTTTAATAGTGCCTTCTTCTATGATTTCTTCATATTTTATATATTTACTAGTATCTTTTTCTAAGTATTGACCAAACCCAATCCACTCAATACTTTCTTTATTTTTCCCATTATATATATGTGTTGTAACTTGTAATTTTACAGGCACCTGTTGCGCTGATGTTTGAGACAACGACAACACTTCCTTTTCTTTTACTGTGTAACTTTATAAGTATAAATTTTTTATAGGGGAAGTGCAAGAAGGTTCGTCAAATGTTTAAGAACTACAACTAAAAACCTACAGGGAGTCCTGTAGGTTTCTTCTTTTAATATTTGTTTAACTCTTGAATCGGTGTTTGAATAATTACTGGATTTTTCGAAGGATCTAACCATTTAAGAATCTTCACAACGTTCGCTTCGGAAGTTGCTGTGCATCCGAGGGTATAGCTATTTGCAATGTGGAAGAAGATTGCGCTGCCTTTATTCGGAATACGTTTGGTATTATAGTTAATAACAAATCCATATTTATAGGCTGGTACATTCATGTTTTCTGCGCTCTTCCACTGACCCTTTGTTTTCTTTTTTGATTGCCATGTATTATATAGCTTCGATTTTGGATCATCTACCCACACATCATCATTAGTAATTTTCCGATATGGTAATTTGGTTCCAGGGTTCTTTGCTGTTCCAAAGGCAGTTCCGATTGTAAATTTCCCTATAGGTGATTTTTTTCCCCCTTCCTTCATATCAGAGGTGATGCCAAGTTTACCAATATGTCCAGCCATAGTTAAAACTGGAATCCATTCCCCTTTAGCATTCTTTTCAAATGTACGAATTTCAGCAGTGGATGTATTATAGCCATTTGATGTGACAAGAATCAATTGCTTGTTTTTCCCTACTGTTTTTAAACCTGCAGCTAAATTTTTGGGAGCTGCTGGTTTTTTCGTTGTTAGGTATTTACTTGATACCCAACCGGTTTTCTTTCCAACCGTTACTTTGCTCCACGTTCCTTTTGTTTGGGTTACTTTTAATGATTGATTCTTTTTAGCTGTCGTAACTACTTTGTACTTAGTACCTGCACCGCTTCTCACATTTAATGTACTTGCTGTCACATACATTGTTTTCGTTGCAGTTGTTGCTTTTGCTGCCGGCTTCTTTGTTGTTAAATATTTATTGGAAGCCCATCCCGTTTTCTTTCCTACGGTCACCTTATCCCAAGAACCTTTTGTTTGTGTCACTGTCACTGCTTGATTTTTCTTTACCGTCGTGACTACTTTGTGCGAGGTACTTGCTCCACTTCTTATATTGAGCGTGCTCGCTGTGACATATTTCGTTTTTTTGCTGGCAGCTTGGGCTGTGTTTGCCGTGTGAAATCCTGTAAATAAAATCAATACTCCAATTAATAGAACAAAAATCTTTTTCGTCATTTTAATCCTTCTCCTATGTAGATAATCTGCTACATTTCTTTGTCAAAAAAACTGTATTTCTATACTTTACGTCAAGTCTATCAGAACATTATTTCAATTCTTGCATAATCCGATTACAAAGAAAATTTATTTTCTGCTGCAAACATATTTTTTCTATATTTTAACATATAATCTAAAGTTTTACTCTGGAAATTATTAGGGCGTTAAGCATGGAAAGCACGACAAAAAACCGATATCTATCATTAGCTATCGGTTTTTTCTGGACATAACTTTTTATTATTTTACAAACCCTAAAATCATTTCACGGATTAACTTACTTGCTGTATTTGCAGTTTGTTCGGATGGATCATAGATTGGCGCCACTTCTACTAAATCAGCACCAACTACTTGAACATTAGAACGTGCAATTTCATGAATAGACGCTAATAATTCTTTCGAAGTAATTCCGCCTGCATCTACTGTGCCAGTACCAGGTGCATGCGCTGGATCTAATACATCAATATCAATTGTTACATATACAGGTCTGCCTGCAAGTGTTGGCAGAATTTCCTTTAAAGGCTCTAGTACTTCAAACTTCGAAATATGCATTCCTACTTCTTTTGCCCATTGGAACTCTTCTTTCATTCCTGAACGAATGCCAAAGGAATAAACGTTTTTTGGACCAATTAAATTCGCTACTTTCTTGATTGGAGTAGAGTGAGAAAGCGGCTCTCCTTCATACTCATCACGAAGATCTGTGTGTGCATCCATATGTATGATTGCTAAATCTGGATATTTTTTATACATCGCTTGGAATACACCCCAAGATACTAAATGCTCTCCACCCATTCCAAGGGGAAATTTATTATCACCGATTACTTTGTCTACAAATTCTTCGATCATATCTAAGCTTCGTTGCGGATTACCAAAAGGAAGCGGGATATCACCTGCATCAAAGTATTTTACTTCATCAAGCTCTCTATCTAAATAAGGGCTGTACTCTTCTAACCCAACAGATACCTCTCGAATTCTAGCAGGACCGAAACGTGAACCCGGGCGGAAACTAACAGTCCAATCCATTGGCATCCCATACAATACCACTTGGCTTTCTTCATAATTTGGATAACTTTTAATAAATACATTTCCTGAATACGATTCATCAAAACGCATTGGTAATCACTCCTTTTTCTATTCCGGGACAGCTCTGCCGCTCTCCCACTTACTCACAAAGATCCTGAACAAATTTTGGCAAAATGAAGGCTGCTTTGTGCAGTTCTTTCGTATAATATTTTGTTTCTATAGAATGGAAACGACTTTCTGGTACTTGTAATGGATCATATTGCTTAGAACCAATTGTGAACGCCCACATTCCACTTGGATATGTGGGAATATTAGCGATATATAATCTAGTTATTGGAAAGATTTCTTTTACATCCCTTTGTACAGAACGAATTAAATCTCCTTTAAACCATGGGTTGTCACTTTGAGCAACGAATAGTCCATCATCCTTTAATGCTTTCGCTATCCCTGCATAGAAGCCCCTTGTAAAAAGGTTAACAGCTGGTCCCACTGGTTCTGTCGAATCCACCATGATCACGTCATATTCCTTCTCACTTTTGGCAATATGCATAAAGCCATCACCTACTTGGACATCTACTCGCGGGTCATCCAGCTTCCCTGCTATCTCTGGTAAAAATCGCTTACTATATTCAATTACTTTACCATCAATATCAACAAGCGTCGCCTTTTTGACACTTGGATGCTTTAACACTTCCCGAATCACACCGCCATCGCCGCCACCAACAACGAGGACCTGCTCAGGGTTTGGATGTGTAAATAACGGAATATGTGCTACCATTTCGTGATAAACAAATTCATCCTTGACAGAGGTCATAACCATATCATCCAATAACAGCATATTCCCCCACTCTTCTGTTTCTACCATATCTAATTTTTGAAACGGTGTCTGTTCTGTATGTAATGTACGTTTGATTTTCATTGTGATACCAAAATGATTGGTCTGCTTCTCTGTAAACCAAATTCCCATTATTTATATCCTCCATTCATTTGATTGTTCTAAAAAAAGAAAAACATCCTTTTATCTTTCTTTTTATACTTCCCAATCAAACAAATAACAAACACGAAAAAAGTATAGTGGATATTTATAAAAATGCAAAGAATTTTTTTATATTCCATGATAAAAATGTTTAAAACACCAATCTTTACCACATACTAGTGCTATCTATTTAACATTTACTGAAAGCGATAAAAACAGAAGGAAATCAACTAAGGAGGTGTCATGTATTGGAAGTCATTGTAAATAAATTAAAAAACTCTGGAAAGTACTTTCGCCTATTAATCATATTAGGGCTCCTTTTCATGATAACCGCAAGCATCATTTTTATCGGGATTTATGTATATGCTCGCACATTAGGCCCTCCTCCTCTAGCTGTTTCTCAATCTACCATCTATTACTCAGATAATGGCAGTATTATTGGAGAAAGCAGCAATGGGCAAAAAAGATATTGGGTTTCCATTGATGATATTAGTCCTTATTTAGTGGATGCTACTGTTTCCATTGAGGATAAGAATTTTTATTCCCATCATGGATTTGATTATAAACGGATTGGCGGGGCAATTTTAGCTGATATTAAAGCGATGGCGAAAGTACAAGGTGCAAGCACGATTACTCAGCAATATGCCCGAAACTTATTTTTAGAGCATGAAAAGACTTGGACGCGAAAAATCGCAGAAGCCTTTTATACCCTGCGATTAGAAATATTTTATACAAAGGATGAGATTCTAGAAGGCTATATAAATACAATCTACTATGGTCATGGAGCGTATGGAGCAGAGGCAGCTAGCCAATATTACTTTGGAAAAGAATCCTCAGAGCTTACTTTAGCTGAAGCAACCATGCTTGCTGGGATACCAAAAGGACCAAGTCTTTATTCCCCTTTTGCATCTATGGAAAATGCGAAGAAAAGACAAGGTATCATCCTAAATTCATTAATTGAAAATGGCTATATAACAGAAGAGGACAAAAAAATAGCGTTAAATGAAGAGCTCTCTCTCGTAGGGAAGTTTCCAAATGCTAGCATGGAAACAGCACCATATTTTCAAGATGCCGTTAAAAACATTCTTAAAAACCAGCTTCATTTAGATGATAAAACAATTCAATTAGGCGGATTAAGAGTGTACACAACCTTAAATACAGAACAGCAAAAAATTGCAGAGGAAACGATTAACCATACAATAAATAAGGATAGCACTATACAAATAGGCTTTGTTGCAATGGATCCAACTACTGGATATGTTAAAGCACTGGTGGGTGGAAGAGATTATGAAGAAAGCCCATTTAATCGCGCAATCCAAGCGACTCGTCAGCCCGGTTCTACGATAAAGCCTTTATTATATTACGCAGCACTTGAACACGGCTTTACTCCTGTTACTATGATGAGCAGCGAGAAAACAACCTTCCGTTTCGATGATGGAAGTGATCCATATACACCACATAATTTTAATAATAAATATGCAGATGGCAATATTACCATGGCTCAAGCACTCGCTGTTTCTGATAATGTATATGCTGTTAAAACCCATCTATTTTTAGGACAGGATACTTTAGTGAAAACAGGCAAAAGATTCGGCCTTACAACCGATTTGCAGGAGGTACCGTCTCTCGCTCTTGGGACATCCAATGTTCGTGTAATCGATATGGCGAATGCCTATAGTATGTTTGCCAATGGAGGAAATAGTGTTTCCCCTGTTTTTATTACAAAAATTGAAACAAACGACGGGCAAATACTCTATGAAAATAAAGCGAAGAAAGAAAAAGTTTTAGATACAGATTTAACCTTTGTGATGAATCAAATGATGACAGGTATGTTTGACCCTAATCTAAATGGCTATGCCTCTGTAACAGGCAGTACCGTTAAAAACGATATAACGAGAATTTATGCTGGGAAATCTGGTTCAACTGAATCGGACAGCTGGATGATTGGTTATACCCCCCAACTAGTGTCTGCTGTTTGGACTGGTTATGACCAAGGGGAACCCATTACGTTAACTGCTGATAAAACATACGCCAAAAAAGTCTGGGTACAGTTTATGGAACAAAGCCTGAAAGAAGAGCCAATTAAAGGATTTACACCAACCAAAGGAACTGTCGGAGTCTATATAGATCCTAAGAGTGGCAAACTGGCATCAAATGCATGTGAAACGAAAAGAATGATGTACTTTACAAAAGAAACCGTCCCAACAGAATATTGTGCTGATTTACCAAAAGACGATTCCAGCGACAAACCTGCAAATAATGATAAAGGGGCAAAAGAAAAAGTGCCTTGGTATAAACGGATTTTGCCTTGGTAGGAGTGAAGAGTGAAAAAGCATACTACCACCTAATTTTGGTGGAGTATGCTTTTTTATTTGGGGCGGATGGTGAAGCGAGTAGACCCCTATCTGTTACTTTTTGGGTTGTTTTAGTTTTGAAAAGGGCTTTGCGAACCTTCCTCTGTTACCTTTTCTTTCGTTGTCTTTTCCAAACGGGCTTAGAGAGCCTCTCTCTGTTACCTTTCCGCTCGTTTCCTCTTCCGAATGGGCTTAGAGAACTCTCCTCTGTTACCTTTCCGCTCATTTCCTTTTCCGAACGGGCTTAGAGAGCCATCCTCTGTTACCTTTCCGCTCGTTTCCTCTTCCAAACGGGCTTAGAGAGCCTCTCTCTGTTACCTTTCCGCTCATTTCCTTTTCCGAACAGGCTTAGAGAACTCTCCTCTGTTACCTTTCCTCTCGTTCCCTCTTCCAAACGGGCTTAGAGAGCCTCTCTCTGTTATCTTTCCACTCGTTCCCTCTTCCGAACGGGCTTAGAGAACCTCTCTCGTTACCTTTCCGCTCTATTCTTATTCCTCCTCCAACCAGACGTCTTCTACATACTTTCTTTTTTGCTGCTTGTTGATTTTCCGATATTCCTTCGATTTAAAAATAATATCAAAGTCATAATCTTCCGGATAAAGCTCTGTTCCTTTTATATACAGCTTCAGTCGCTTGTGGTTAACTGTTCTTTTCTCCTGACGAACCTGTACTACGTATCTTCCTTGTGCGTCCGGTCCTTGGTAAACAATTCCGACTTCATTCGTCTCAGTAAGAATTACATTATCTCCTTGCTCAAAGATGGGCACCTTTGAAGAAGGCAGATCAGCCGTTCTTTTCGTCACTGATGTTCTAGCATATTTATTAATAACAATTTGTTGCTGAAAGTCTGCATCATTTAAATGCTGTCCATGGTGGAAATTCCGATGTGTTTTATACGTTATCTGATGGGCTTTTTCAATGAGCTTAGGATGTAGGCCAAGTTTACTAGCAATTTCAAACGCTTGGCTTCTTCCACTTTGACCTAATAATAGCTTATATGTTGGCCGCAATGTCTCGATATCAAATTCCATCGTTCCATTTAAAAAACCTTCTGTCTGATCCGCAAATTCTTTCATCTCACTATAGTGAGTTGTGGCAAATAATGTTGCCCCTTTTTGATAAAGCTGTTCTAAAATGACAATTGCAAGGGCCATCCCTTCACCTGGATCTGTACCTGATCCTAGCTCATCAAGTAATACAAGGGAGCGATCATTGGTTGTTCTTAAAATATCAATAATATTCACTAGCCTTGAGCTAAAGGTACTTAAATTTTGTTCGATGCTTTGTCCGTCGCCGATATCCACAAATACATGCTGAAAAATCGCTATTTTACTGCCTGCTTTCGCAGGAATCAGTAAGCCCGATTGTGCCATCATTGTTAATAAGCCAATTGTTTTCAATGTTACGGTTTTTCCACCTGTATTCGGCCCAGTAATGACTAAGGCTCGGTGCTCTTCCCCAAACGAGATGGACAAAGGAACAGCTTTCTCACCCAACATTGGATGGCGTGCTTCTTTTAAATAAATCGTATAATCTTCTGTTAGAATAGGGGGATTTGCGTCAATCACTCTACAATATTTTGCTTTAGCAAATAAGACATCATAATAATGCATTGTTTCTATGGCTAAATGAATTGCTTCTTCCTCGTCCAAAAGCTTTTCTGTCAATTCATATAAAATACGTTCCACCTCGTACTCTTCTGCTAGCTTCATTGCATCTATTTCACCTTGCATATCAGATAGTTCGCTCGGTTCGATAAATACTGTTGCTCCAGATGCTGAGGTATCCAGTACACTCCCTTGGATTTTCGTTCGATACTCTCTTTTTACAGAAAGAGTCAGGTGACCACTCCGCTCTGATACAATTTTATCCTGAAGATAGCCCGCATATTTTTTGGATTTCACTAATTGGTTTGCTTTTTCTTTTACTCGTTCTGTCAGGATGGATAGCTGTCTTCTTAAATAGGCTAAATCACTAGAGGCATAGTCATCAACATTCCCATGTCTAATGCATCTTGCTATTTCTTCTGTAAGTTCCCTAACGTCTGGAATGGATTGGACATAAAGAGATACATTGGGAGCTGCGTATCCCTTATCACGCATAAACTGCTTAAGCTTTGTGCAATGGTCCAAAAAGGAAATAACAAACGGAAATTGATCTGCTCGAATATAAATCCCTTTCTTCGCCTGATTAAGATAAAGAGACATTTCATCTAATGTATGAATTGGCACACTACTTGAAATTTGCAATATTTTAACGGCTTCGTCTATTTCTTTTATCGACTGCTCGATTCTTCTTTTATCTTGCATAGGTCGCAGTTTCCCGATTGTTTCTTTCGCTAAATTAGTCTTTGCAAAAGATTCTATTTCCTCTAAAATCTTATAAAATCCTAGTACTTCAAATGTCTGTTGATTCATTTTATTCCCTCCTGTTTTTCTTTAAAATAAAAAAAGCCAGCATGAACAAACGCTCATGCTAGCTTTTTGGGGTAGACCTATCCGCTTTTCTGCGGGATTAGGAAATCCTTTGCAATAAAATAAAAAGCTATGACAAATATGCCATAGCTTCTATCTTCTATTGCTTGCTATGAGGCTTATTCTTAACCTTCCTTGAAATTCGCATGCTAAATAAACCGGTATAATCCCGATTTTTTAACAAAATTCAAGGCCGTATAAAATTAACGGTTAGTTAAGAACACTCACACTCATAAAACAATCTCCTTTAAAAGGGCTTTTTATTTTTACTCCCTTTTAGTTTATCGATTTCTCTTTTTAATTGTCAACATTTTCAAAAAATTAATTTGCTAAATCCTGTTTCAGCTGGTCTACGGAATTATCCCATAATTGCTGATCATGTTTTTTTAAGAAATCAGCAAGCACCTTTTTAGACTTAGCATCCATATGATTGACCATAATATGTCTTTTCATACTCTTATCCATCTTATTCACATGCTCTGGAAGAGACTTATAGCCTCTGCGAATGGAACGGTCTACGGTCATTTCACAAGCTGTCACTCCAGCATAATAAGGACCTTCAAGCTTACGGTCAATCGTTACCCACACTAACCAGTAAGGCTTGCCATTTGGGACTTCTTCTTTCGTTTTCAAAAATTTAATACCACGCTCCACAGCACTTCTTGCATGCATAGCTCCGATATCGACGATTGCTTCTCCTTCTTCTACATCGATAATAACAGGAGAGACATTTTCTAAACTAAGACTGCCAATTCCAAAGCCCTTATGCCCATCCGTTGGATCATTTTTAATAATATTAAAACCAATTGTTTTTTTCTTTTTGTCTTCCAATTTTCATACTCCTTTACAATTTATTCGCTGCTATGTTGTCTGCCCATTGAGGTCAATAAATGCTGGTGTATAAAAAAAACGACTTTTTCCATTCTACGAAAAATATCCAGCTTGTACCATTAAAATAGTAATTGATTAAACAGCTGTAGAAAAAAGACTCTTACAAAATCAATCCAAGGGAATATTGTATAGTTAGATAATCCAGTAACAATCAATACAATAAATAAAATGGATCCATATACCTCATACTTAGACATTTTTGCTCTTACACGAGAGGAAACCAAATCTTCAATAATTCGGTAGCCATCTAGTGGTGGTAGAGGGATTAGATTAAAAGCAAAGAGTAATAAATTCATATAAATAAAAATTTGAAAAAATGGATATAAATCAAAATTGCTGCCTACTGGGACATTAAACTTTATTAATATTGCAATAATAATGAAACCAAGAAAAGCTAGTATTAAGTTACTAACCGGTCCTGCTAATGATACCAATACACCAGCTAGTTTAGGTCGTTTAAAGTAATGACGATTAACCGGAACCGGCTTTGCCCAACCAAACCCCGCAAGCAAAATAAAAATGGCACCAACAAAGTCAATATGGACAATGGGATTTAGTGTCAGTCTTCCTTGCTTTTGCGCTGTTGGATCGCCAAATTTATATGCTACAAAGGCATGTGCAAATTCATGGATGGTAAAACCTATTACAATGGAAATAATAATATAAGGCAAATCCGCCAAATTTTGCGAAAATAACAAATGATTAGCTCCCCTCTATACTCAGGTTTTTCTTTCTAGCATGTTTCCTTTTAAAATTATACATGATAACAAATTGGAAAGGAAAAGTTTCTTTTTTTAAGAAGACAACCAAAACTAATAATTTCATCATTAGAGACTTGCACTTTTCCAAGAAATATGAAAAACTACTATCAAAAACCAAGGAGGATTTATTCGATGCCGTATGTAACTGTTAAGATGTTAGAAGGTAGAACGGAAGATCAAAAGAGAGATTTAGTAGAGAAAGTAACGGAAGCAGTTGTTGAGACAACTGGCGCATCTAAAGAAAAAGTTGTTGTCTTTATTGAGGAAATGCCAAAAAACCACTATGCTGTTGCCGGCAAACGCCTAAGCGATCAATAATAACAGCTAGCCTCATTAGAAAAAGGCCATCCAGAGCAATGAAACAATTGCTTTAGATGACCTTTTTTATTTTAATGAATCGTTTTTTCTTTTAAACTGTCAATATATGCGTAAGCTATCTCTATCTCTTCCTCTGTGTACTTCTGTTTCGCCTTTAAAGTAAAAACTTTTTCCTTAACCTCTTCCTTCGATAAGGTGTCAAAAAATAGAACCGTTGAGACAAGCTCAAGAAATCTGGAATTCTGCCCATTCATATCTTCAAGACAAGGAGATAAGTTAGGCATCTCTACTTCATTAAGAGCAAGAAACTCTTTTCCATTATCCGTTAATGTATAACGATATTGGAAGTAGCCGCCCTTTTTTTCCTTTACTTCATTTAAAAAACCCATATTGCATAACTCTTCTACTCGCAAGGTTAGTTCTTCTGAATAAGGACCGAAAAAGTGAAATTGATATTTTTCGTGAAAAGGAAAATCAAGTTTTTTCGCAATATATATCATTTTTTGTAGTTTTTTTCTTCCAATAATTTCGCCCGAAGCAGCAATTGCATTCATTACTTTGGCATGATCTTTTAACAAATTGGGTCATCTCCTACTCCATTTAATCCTAAGACACACATCTATTGAATATCTAACAATTGACGAATTTGTTTTTTAACTTTCCCTTTAGAACTATCATCCTTCAGTATATCCTTTGGAAAATATAGCTTATGATCAGTTCTTCTTTTTCCAGAAATACTATCGACTATTTCGGATTCTCTGGAAAGCTCTCTTATTTCTCCGTTTTTCATCAAAAGATGAATCGGTAATCGTTCTTCTTCCTCGCCAGGTCGATAAAAATCATATGGAAGATCGGAAGAGGAATCCACAACCAAATAATACTCAGGATCTAATCCCGCTTTTTGAAATAAAACAGATAGCTCCTGAAGCTTCTTATACTCTTTAGCCGGATCAAATTCTACATATTTAAAAAGATTTCGATTCATAAATCTTCTACAAAGATCTTTCAAAATAGTATCATCTTCTTCTTGCCACATTTGAAAATAATAGAGAATAATAGCCTCATCCAATTTCAAGTAGTCTTCTAAGGAGGTCTCTTCTTCAAAGAGTGAATAAAAATGAATTGGGTGATATTTAAAGGAGTAGAACTGCTCGTGTAAATGTTTCGCTCTATGTAGAATCTTCGTCAGTATTACTTCCGCACTTCTAGTTACTGGATGGAAATACACCTGCCAGTACATTTGATAGCGGCTCATAATATAATCTTCTACAGCGTGCATTCCGCTTTTCTTAATAACTGCCTGATCTTCTCTCGGGCGCATTACACGCAAAATTCGCTCCATATCGAAATTCCCGTAGCTAACCCCTGTAAAATAGGCATCTCTTAGTAAATAATCCATGCGATCTGCATCAATTTGACTGGAGATTAAACTAACTACTAGTTTTTCCTTTGAGGTTTTTGCTATTACCTCTGCAACTTTTTTTGGAAAATCCTTCTCCACTCTTGTTAAAACCTTATTTACTTCTGTCTTTCCTAAAATGATTTTACGTGTAAATTCTTCGTGATCTAAATCGAACACTTTTTCAAACGAATGAGAAAAAGGTCCATGTCCTAAATCATGTAAGAGGGCAGCACATAATGAAAGCAATCTTTGATTATTATTCCATTCCTCTCTGCCTTCAAATACATCATCAATGATTCTTCTAACAATTTCATATACTCCTAGAGAGTGATTAAATCTACTATGCTCCGCACCATGAAAAGTAAGATAAGTCGTACCTAGCTGTTTGATTCTTCGCAGACGTTGAAACTCTTTCGTCCCTATTAAATCCCATATCACTCGGTCGCGCACATGAATATAGCGATGTACTGGATCTTTAAATACTTTCTCTTCGTTTAGCTTATCCGTCGAATATGGCATCTTTCTTCACTCTCTTTCGTTCTATTGGCTATTTTTTTCATTCTAGTAATTTAGAGTACACTCCATATTCTAAAGATAGAAAAAGAGGGTTCCGTGTAAGCATTTTAAAAAGGAAAAATAATCTATTTCTCCATAAAATAACTATCTAGTGGAAGCTCCTCTGGTTTTACAAAAAATCATTTTCATTGTTGTTTCATTCGAAGATTTAATATAATGGCTCTTTTCGTAATTTTTGTTGGTAAGTAACCCGCAGACTGAATACACTTCGTTCTCCGTGGGGCAGTTTTGAGCCTCCTCAGCTTCGCCTCCGGGGTCTCACATGTCTCGCTAATCCCACAGGAATCTATGTGTATTTTAGTCTGCTCCGTATTACTTAAAATTTTCTCTCTATTAAAAACAACATTCATTTAGAAAACAGCCAAAATAATAAGACTGATTTCTATTATTTTTTTAACTTCGTATTGATTTTATCCATTAACTCTTCTTCTGTTAGTGCAGCTAGTGGACGATTATTGACAAAAGCAAATGTTTTTTTGCGACCAGGACCGCAATAGGATTGACAGCCTATATCAATTTGTGCATCTGGATCTATTTGCTTTAAACGCGGTATTAACGTTTTTAGATTTACTGCCTGACAATCGTCGCAAACACGAAATTCGTTTGCCATTTGGACAACCCTTTCTATAAATGCTCTCCAATATTACGTGCCGATAATCCATCGACAACATTCTCACTCATTACTATATGGTATTTTACCCCTTCTGAACAAGCAATGCAAGATGCAAAAGATTGTAAAATAGTGACGGTTTTCGTAACAAAAACCATTAACCCCATTACTATTTTTGCCTATTTGTTCGCCATAATTTTTTATTAACTATTTTCCTTCTCTATATTAATTAGTCAATATGCGTTATAATTTTCTCTTGAATATAGGGAGGTTATGAAATGAATAAAAGTAGGATATTAGTAATGTGCAGCATTGTACTTGCAATGCTTATTGCCTCTATTGATACGACCATAATGAATACAACCATGCCTATTATTGCAGAAGAGCTTGGCGGGACGGAATTATATGCCTGGTCATTTGCTGCTTATATGATAGCAAGTACGATACTCTCACCAATTGCTGGCAGACTTTCTGATCTTTTCGGCAGAAAAAAACTGTTTGCTTTTGGTATTATTGTCTTTTTAATCGGCTCACTCTTATGTGGTATCGCAGCGACCATGCCTCAATTAGTCATTTTTAGAGCATTACAAGGGATGGGCGCCGGGTTCATGATGCCATTTCCTGCTATCATTGCTGGAGACCTTTTTTCTATTGAAAAAAGAGGGAAAATCCAAGCATTATTTACTGGAATGTGGGCTTTATCAGCGGTATTAGCACCTACACTCGGTTCTCTTTTCGTAGAGTTTATGAGTTGGAGATGGATTTTTTATATAAATTTACCAGTATGCATTATTGCCCTACTAACCTTGATTCCATATAAAGAAATCTATCAGCCTAAAAAGGCACAAGTAGATTATATTGGAGCGGCACTGTTTGGAATCGGAATAACTTGTGTATTACTAGTTACCGTACTAGAAAGTTATCTTTCTATTTTCGCCATAGTCGGTGTACTTCTATTAATCACGTTTTATTTCTTTGAAAAAAGACAATCTTCTCCTATCGTGCCTTTATCTATTTTTAAAAATAAAACCATCACTTGGATTTTTCTTAATGGGTTTGTTGGTACACTAGCTTTATTTGGAACATCAAGCTATATCCCTTTATTCCTACAAAATCAAGCTGGGCTTTCTGTTTTATGGAGTGGGGTTTCTCTCCTTGGTATGTCTGTTGGGTGGATGGCCATGTCGGTTCCAGCTGGAAAATGGATATTAAAATATGGCTATCGCATTCTATTAATAATCGGAAATACACTACTTTTGCTTTCAGGCATTTTATTAGTATTATTAAATGAATCAAATGGCTTTTGGTACGTATTTATTCTTATGATTGTCCAAGGACTAGCTTTCGGTTTACTAAGTACAGTTGGTGTTATCGGTTCCCAAGCACTAGTTGGAAACCACGAAAAGGGAATTTCCACTTCCTTCTTTATGTTCTGCCGAAACATGGGAACGGCAATTGGTGTAACCATTATGGGATCCTTACTAAATAGCGGTACAACCTTTATGGAGGGCATCCACCATCTCTTCCTATTTGGATTTATTGTAAGTATTTTTGCCTTTATTTCTGCCTTCTTCATTCAAAATGGCGGGTCTTTAGTAGAAAAGCGCGCGTGAAGATTTTTCCATTTCATTACCTATCTAAAACAGCCGACTCAGATTGGCTGTTTTTTTTGATCCTCTTTATCCTCTAATTTGTTTCATTCCAAAACTATAAAAAAATCTACTATCCTTGTATTTCTTTTGTATAAACAACTATGTTTCTGGAAAAGATGGAACTAGAAATATTCATTTACCGTGATTAAGTTGGGAGTTGAGTTAAGAATGAAAGTTAGACAAGACGCATGGTCTGAAGAAAATGACCTATTGTTAGCCGAAACTGTTTTAAGACATGTTAGAGAAGGAAGCACACAGTTAAACGCCTTTGAAGAAGTTGGGGATAAATTAAATAGAACGTCAGCAGCCTGTGGATTCCGTTGGAACGCAGTTGTTCGTCATCAATATGAAAAGGCACTTCAGCTTGCTAAAAAACAGCGAAAGCAAAGGCAACGTATTTTAGGAAAAGATCAAGGTGGGAAGAAGAAACTATTATATTCACCACCAGTTCCAAGCGTTGATGATTTGGAAGCACTTACCGTTTCCACTAGTTTAGAATTGGGCTCTATGGAAATGGATACACTGGATACACTGGATACATTAGTTACAACAGAAACATTAGATACAAATGTTACTAGTCCAACAGAAGAAGAGCTTGCAAACTATCAATCAGAAGAAGAACCACCCGTACCAGTATATGAAGAAGAGAAAGTACCTGTCTATTCAGCAGTAAACTATAGCCAACCGGGTACACTAAATTTCGACACCGTTCTTTCCTACTTGCAAAATTTCCGAAATGCCCCAATACAACTGGAAATCTTAAAAAGCGAGAATGAAAGATTAAAACGAGAAATGGCAACAATCAAAAGCCGGAACAAAGAATTAGAAGAGAAACTACATCAAATCGAAAATAACTCAGAAACCATGCAAGAAGATTACGAGACCCTATTAAAAATCATGAACAGAGCCCGAAAACTCGTCGTACTAGAAGAAGACGAGCGCCCAACCAAATTTAAAATGGACAGAAACGGAAACCTCGAAAAAGTCGCAGAGTGATTATAAAGCGGAGGCGCCTGGTTATCAGCGTACAAACTGGAGGGCTTCGACTGAGATAAAGGAAACACGGCGAACGTCAGTGAGTCGATGTTGACTTATCGTAGGGAGGAGACCGAAGTTTGCTAGCTGATAGGCGCCGGAGCTGGATTGATTATAAAGCGGAAAGGGACCGGTTAGCGGCGTGTGGGGTGGAGCGACATTTCCTGAGATATAGGAAACACAGAGAGCGATAGCGATCTGATGTTGACTTATCGTAGGGAAATGTTGTGAAGCCCATCAGCCGCTGGTCCCTTGGAGCTGGATTGATTAGAAAGCGGAGGCGCCTTGCTTATCAGCGTACAAACTGGAGGGCTTCGACTGAGATAAAGGAAACACGGCGAACGTCAGTGAGTCGATGTTGACTTATCGTAGGGAGGAGACCGAAGTTTGCTAGCTGATAGGCGCCGGAGCTGGATTGATTAGAAAGCGGAAAGGGACCGGTTAGCGGCGTGTGGGGTGGAGCGACATTTCCTGAGATAAAGGAAACACAGAGAGCGATAGCGATCTGATGTTGACTTATCGTAGAGAAATGTTGTGAAGCCCATCAGCCGCTGGTCCCTTGGAGCTGGATTAATTAGAAAGCGGCGGCGCCTTGCTTATCAGCGTACAAACTGGAGGGCTTCGACTGAGATAAAGGAAACACGGCGAACGCTAGTGAGTCGATGTTGACTTATCGTAGGGAGGAGACCGAAGTTTGCTAGCTGATAGGCGCCGGAGCTGGATTGATTAGAAAGCGGAAAGGGACCGGTTAGCGGCGTGTGGGGTGGAGCGATATTTCCTGAGATAAAGGAAACACGGTGAACGCTAGTGAACCGATGTTGACTTATCGTAGGGAAATGTTGTGAAGCCCATCAGCCGCTGGTCCCTTGGAGCTGGATTGATTAAAAAGCGGAGGCGCCTTGCTTATCAGCGTACAAACTGGAGGGCTTCGACTGAGATAAAGGAAACACGGCGAACGTCAGTGAGTCGATGTTGACTTATCGTAGGGAGGAGACCGAAGTTTGCTAGCTGATAGGCGCCGGAGCTGGATTGATTAGAAAGCGGCGCCTGGTTATCAGCGTACAAACTGTTTAAAGAGAGAGAAAATAAAAAGTTGGCAACAAATTCTCGATTATAAATAGAGGATAAGGAAAGGGATTTTCTTTACTAAAATTCCCTTCCTTATCCTCTTTTTGATTTTAGCGAAATGCCTGCATGATTTTTTCGTTTCTTTCCACAACTCGATCATAATAGGATTCAAATAGCGAAAGCTCTTCTCCCTGCAATTGATCTGCAAATAAAAATTCAGCATGATCCTTTAAAGCGAGTAGCAATTTAGTCATCACTTGATCGACCGTTAACGATACTCCTAGCAATTCTGCTAAAGATGCCATTACTTCAGGATTTATTTCTGGATATTCAAACTTTGTCGTCTCTCCGCGCAAACCAGAAGAATAGAATTCCTTGATGATTCCTGCTCTTTCCTGTCCACTTCCATTTACACAAAGATAAATTTGAACAGCAACTCCACTTCTTAAGCGTCTCTGCGAAATTCCAGCAAATTTTTTCCCATCTATGCTTAAGTCATAGCTTCCTGGACAATAGGAACCAACAATTTCCCTTGCTTCTATGCGTTTGCCATAATCCTGAAACATATATTTAATCAATTCGAACATCGTTTCATAGCCACTGTTAATATCAATTCGTTTCTCCTGCTCTGGAAGAATAAGAGATATGTTTAACACGTCTTTATCTAAAACGACAGCAAGACCACCTGAATTACGAACAATATATTGATAACCCTGTTCTTTTAAAAATGCTAACGCATCTTTTAAATGAGGTAGCCTCGTATCCTGGATTCCTAATACAATCGTTCGGTCATGTACCCATGTTCTTGCCGTAGCAGGTACAATCCCGCTTCCAACAGAAGAACATAAAGTATCATCCATTCCGAAAGAATGCAGCGCTGATACATGTAAACCTGTTGTAGACTGATCAATGATTCTCCATTTATCCTGTTTTAACAAACTAGTATTGCCGACCATCACTTAGCTCCTTCTGTTTTAACAACCATCTATCCTATTTTTAAAAGATATAGTCTTCTTTATTCATTCACAATGATTTATTATAACGAAATTGGAGGTATTTCAAAAGATATCTTCTCGTTTTTGTTGGCAATTTTCGTATTCCTTCATCTTTTTTAGAAGAAAGCTCTGTTATTTTTTATTTTCTTTAGTTATGAAAAAAACATAGGCGGAGAAGTTCCGGCTAATGCATATAGAGCGAGCATAATCAGCAGATATAAGCGGAGATATTCCGAATAACTGCTCTAAATAAGACAAAATTCAATGATTTGGAGAAGTTAAACGGAAAAATGCCTTTTATTTTTAAGGAAATATGGATTTTTTCCCATTTTAACGGAGTTTTTCCGTTTATTTCTCAAGAATAGTACAAACAAATTCAGTTATAACAAAACCTAGACTTTTATTTAATCTGGCACAGGCGTTACCCAAACTTTGTATATAAAAACATTGTCTAATACCTTTTTTTCGGTATGTACAACGAAGTAAGGAACGGAGCCTAAGAAAAAAGAAAGAGCATAAGCTATTTTATAATCAGGCGTTATGTATCCATCAATCGTTCTTCCATAAATCTCATTAGCTATTGAATCTGCCCACACTTCTGATTCCCATAATGATTCAAATACAACGTCTTCCCTTTTCCATCTTATTTCCATAAACTTTATAATCCCCTTCATTGATTTCCTTATGATTCTCAATTGATAGGTAATGTTTATTTTAAATAATACCAGCTTTTAAAAGCATTGTTACTACTCTTTATTGATTATTCTTTTTTTAAAATTTTGTAAAGATTTTTCTGTATAAGGGGTAAGATAGATGTCTTAACACGGAAAAACTCAAAAAGGACGCCTCCCTAGCTTAAGGAGACGCCCTTCTTTTTAAAAATTATTTCGTTAAGCTTTGACCTGCTGTAATTAATGCTAATTTATACACATCTTCTTCGTTACAACCACGAGAAAGATCGTTTACTGGAGCATTTAATCCTTGAAGGATTGGGCCAACTGCTTCAAAGTTACCTAGTCTTTGTGCAATTTTATAGCCAATATTTCCAGCTTCTAAGCTTGGGAATACAAATACATTTGCATCACCTTGAATTGGAGAATCTGGCGCTTTTTGTTTTGCAACAGATGGAACAAATGCAGCATCAAATTGGAATTCACCATCAATAACTAATAATGGATCTTTTAATTTAGCTTCTGCTAATGCACCTTCTACCTTTTCTGTTTCTGGTGATTTTGCAGAACCTTTTGTGGAGAAGCTTAACATTGCAACACGTGGGTCAATGTCAAACATTCTAGCTGTTTTCGCACTTTCCACAGCGATTTCTGCAAGATCTTGGCTGTCTGGAGTAATGTTGATTGCACAATCAGCAAATACATATTTCTCGTCTTCACGAACCATGATGAATACACCAGAAGTCTTTTTCACACCTTGCTTTGTTTTGATGATTTGTAAAGCTGGGCGTACAGTATCAGCTGTTGAATGAATCGCACCACTTACTAAACCATCTGCTTGGTTAGCATATACAAGCATTGTTCCAAAATAGTTTTCATCTAAAAGGATTTTACGAGCATCTTCTTCTGTTACTTTTCCTTTACGTCTTTCAACAAAAGAAGCTACTAGTGCATCAAATTGAGCATATTTCTTTGGATCGTAAATTTCAGCATTTTCTAAAGAAACACCAAGATTTTTTGCTTTTGCTTGTACTTCTTCTATGTCACCGATTAAGATAGGCATTAAAATTTTATCTTCTGCTAAACGACCAGCAGCTTTCAAAATTCTTTCATCTAGTGCTTCTGGGAAAACGATTCTTACGTTTTGACCAGTTACTTTTTCTTTTAAACCTGTAAATAAATCACTCATTAAATTTCTTCCTCCTTTTTATGTACACTTAATAGGATACTCTACCATGATAAAATTTCAAGGAATATTCCTTACTTTCTTCTATTTTTATCCCGTAAAAGCACGATTCGTTTTTTCTACTAATCAATAAAAGATGAGCGAAGAATAGGAACGAAAGCCCTCTTCATACAATCTGATATTTCCCTATATTTATCTTCCTTATACTTTTTTCTATTATTTCAAACTACTTTTTCGCTAAGTCACAATTTGTTCACAATTATCTCAAGGTTTATTCCGTTTGTATATGGAGAAACTATGATATAGTTATTTTGTATTTAACGTTATAAATAGGAGTGAACATATACATGAGTGAAGCGGCAAAAACTTTAGATGGCTGGTATTGTCTTCATGATTTCCGAACTGTAGATTGGACAACTTGGAAAATGTTACCTAGCGAAGAAAGACAAGCAGCAATCAATGAATTTCTAGGACTTTTGGAAAAATGGAACGTTGTTCAAGAAAATAATAGCGGCAGCCATGCCCTGTATACGATTGTTGGACAAAAGGCAGACTTCATGATGATGATTCTTCGCCCTACTATGGAAGAATTACAACAACTAGAAACAGAGTTTAATAAAACAAAGTTAGCGGAATTTACTATTCCAGCTCATTCCTATGTGTCTGTTGTGGAATTAAGTAATTATCTGCCTTCTGATTCAGATAAAGACCCATACGAAAATCCATATGTAAAATCAAGACTATATCCAATCCTTCCGACATCCAATTATGTATGCTTCTATCCAATGGATAAGCGTCGCCAAGGAGAAGACAACTGGTATATGCTTCCTATGGAAAACCGTAAAGATTTAATGCGTAGCCATGGGATGATTGGTAGACAATATGCTGGGAAAGTAAAACAGATTATTACAGGATCTGTCGGCTTTGATGATTATGAATGGGGAGTAACATTATTCTCTGATGATGTTCTTCAGTTCAAAAAATTAGTATATGAAATGCGTTTTGATGAAGTAAGCGCTCGTTATGGTGAGTTTGGCTCTTTCTTTGTAGGAACTCTTCTTAAACAAGAGGCAATTACAGAATATCTACATGTGAACGAATAAATGGAGAAGTTCTCTAAAGAAGCTAACCGTGAGATATGATTATATCGCTGGCGGATCAGAAAGCTTTTTAGAGAACGCTCTTTTTTTTGCATGTTAAAATTATTGTGTTTGCTTATCATGATGCAGATGGGTTATACACTGCAAGGTCCCTTACCTTTTTATAAAAATCGGTAGCCACCCAATTAAGTCGCCTTCTATCAACTACAGAATGTTTAGTTTAGCCTAGTCCTACACTTCTAAAAAACTCCTTCTTTTTAAACTCTTCCAGATTAATTCTAACTCCTTGTCATATCTTATTCTTTTTCCTCATAGGATGAAATAGTGAGCGATGACCTATGAATGAAATAACATTCACCGTCTACTTCTTATTTCTATATTTTATGGTCAACTTCGAAATGATGGTAGTATGTTGTGAAGATTGGATAGAAGAATATGGAGGGATGAAAATGAGTCAGTCTAATTTTGGGAACTATGGTTATCCACAGGGATATGGGACTTATCCCGGACAAATTCCTACGTATGGTAATCAACAAATGTATCAGCCACAAGCACCGATTCAACAAGGGGTACCTACACCAGCGCCTGCACCTACGCCTACGCCAAGTGCAACACCTACTACACTCCCAGGACAGCTGCCACTTGAAGCGTCTTATATCGAGAATATTTTACGCCTGAATAAAGGAAAAATCGCAACGGTATATGCGACATTCGAGAACAACAGAGAATGGAATTCCAAAATCTTTAAAGGCATTATTGAAGCAGCAGGGCGAGACCATCTTATCTTAAGTGATCCACAAACAGGTACTCGCTATTTAATTCCAATGCTATATATTGATTACGTTACGTTTGATGAAGAAATTGAGTATGAATATCCATATGGCGTTGCGGCACCAAATCTAACTACATATCCGCCTAGATAATTCAAAACGCCTAATGGTTTAAAAACTTTATATTTTTCAGTGCATCACTTATTAGTGGTGTGCTTTTTTGTTTTATTCAGCTTCTATAATCGTATAAAAAGAGACTTCATAAAGTCCCTTTTTATGCGATATACAATCTATTCAGCTATTTTGTGCTTCACCAAAAAACAAGCTGTTATCCATGCAGTAATAGGAATGACCAGTGTAACACCCGTTCCTGCACTAAGTATGGTAATCATTTCTGCACTGAATATTTTGGAATTGATAATTTCTCCTATGGAGTAGGATAAATCTTTAAACCAAATGAGCAATGCAATGTAGCCTCCAAAGAATGCGAAAAACAATGTATTGGTGCTTGTTCCTAAAATATCTTTTCCAATACTTAATCCAGACTTATATAATTCTTTTCTACTAATATGTGGATTGTGAAAATGGATTTCGCGCATTGGCGATGAAATAGCCATGGCTGTGTCAGTAATCGCGCCGATTGTACTCATGATAATTACAGAGGTTCCAATTTTAATAAAATCAACACCGATATTAAGGGAAAACATGCTAAGTTCCTCTAATTCCTCGACCCCGAATCCCTGAACCATTGCTTTATTTGACAGGTAGAGAATAAACAAGAGCAGAAGAATAATCGTAATCATGGTTGATAGGAATGCTGTTTTTGTTTTGATATTCACTCCATTAATATAAAATAAGTTGATGCAACTAATTACTATACTGGCAAATAAGGTTAAGATAATCGGATTTATGTTTGGATTCGTCATAAAAACCGTAATAATAATAACGACACTGAAGTTAAAGAATAACGCAAAAAACGAACTTACTCCCTTTTGTCCGCCTATTATGCTCATGAGGATAAATAAAATAATACCTAGCACCACTAATACATTCATCCGCTTGCCCTCTTTCTGTTAACGAAGAAAATAGTTATATATAAACCTATCGGAATTGTTAACACAATTCCTATACCACCGGCTAGTGCCCGAGCCAATTCTAATGATAGGTTCATGGAGAGAGTAAAACCTAATGGCGAGGTATTTTTAAAATAAAGGATAAGCATTGGAATAGTTCCACTTATATAGGCAAAGAGCAAAATATTCGTCATGGTCCCCATTATATCTTTTCCAATTTCTCTACCTGATGTTATTAAAGCTTTAACCGATATATTGTTATTTTTTTCATACAATCCAAATATAGAAGAAGACATCGTAATAGCTACGTCCATAACAGCTCCAAGTGAACCTAGAAATAATCCTGCCAGAAATACCAATTTATAAGGACGAGTGATAAATTGTAGCTCCTCATAGCGAAGACCTTTTTCTGAAGTTAGCCATAAAACAAAGTAAGTAATCGCCAGAGAAATAAAAGTGCCTAATAAGGTTGCTATAATCGCTGCATATGTTTTTTCATTTCTTCCGCTTACGAGTATTAGGGAAATAATAGTAAATATAATAACGCTTATACTGCAAATTATTAGGAGACTCTTCTCTGAATTGTTCACATATATATCCAACGCAATAGAAAGGATAATGGCGTTAATCACCAAACTAAACAGAGAAAACAGTCCTTGTTTTTTTCCTACAAATAGCAAGGAAAAAATAAAAACCCATGTAATCATCAACAAATACTTATCCCTTTTTACATCGTGAACACTTCCTTTGAGATAACCATTCTCTCCTAGTGTGGAGTCGATATGAACAAATAACTCGTTTCCTACATGATATTCATCATTATTGGCCTTCGAGGAAGTAAATTCATTTATTAAATATATTTTGTTGCCTTTTTCCTCCCCATTTTTTATCTCGCCAATAATCTGCTGGGTAAATAAATGATCCTTATTATTAAAATGATCCTTTATTTCGGCTTGGTCTAGTAGTTCTGTTTTTACTACTTCCACTATAGGTCTATCATAAAAGGAGTAGTTGTTATGAACAAAAATAATAGAGCCTATAAAGATAAGTAAAACGCCACTAATAAAGCATTTCATTTTCTTGCTCATTTCCGTTAATAGTTTCATCATTTGTTTCAAAAGCACCTCCTACAAAAATTTAGTTATGAGTAAGAAAAAAGGATAGGTAAGAACATTTTAACTTCTGCTCTCCTATCCTTTTATAGGCTGTTTTCGTAGAGTTTGTTGCTGCGACCTACAGCCTGAATACACTTCGCTTTCCATGGGGCGAGCCGTGAAGCTGCTCAGTATTCCTAATTAATTTATTTTTCCTATTAAAAAAGCAACACTCTTTCAAAAAACAACCTTTATATAATCCTGTTACATCCACTTCCACGCAGCGATTATAACTAATAGCCATGCTGTCAAAAATGCTACGCCGCCTAATGGTGTAATAGCTCCTAGTACTTTAATCTGGGTAACTGCCAATATGTATAAGCTTCCTGCAAATAGAATAATACCGATAAACATTAGCCACCCTGCCCAGTTTAATAAGCTACTTTCTGGAAACTTCCCTAGAAGCAAACCAATTAGAATTAAGCCGGTACTATGGAACATTTGATAGGTTACCCCTGTTTTCCATGTTTCCAAGTATTTATCAGGAATTTTTCCTTCTAGACCATGTGCACCAAATGCCCCTAAACCAACGGACAATAATGCATTAATCGCTCCAATAATGATAAAAGCTTTCATTTTTATCTCCTTTTTTATAAATTATTGATTTTATAATATGTGTGGTTTATGGATTGTAGAGACAAATACTAGATTTCGTATGAAGGAATCACTCTTCTCACTAAAAAAGTATTCCTCCACCTATGAAAACAATCCTATCTAAAAATCAAATAAGGAATCGCCATTTCCTTCGTCCATCTTTATTTTATTTGTTTGTGTCTGTATCGTTTGTTTTGGAATGGTTAATGGTTCTTGCATTGCTTGGAAGGATGGCTGCTGAACGGGCTGCTGGTAGGTTACACTTTCTTTTCCCTCTTGTTCTAGTACTAATTCACATAAGGACTTAATAGCGTAAACTCTTTCTCTTATTCTTGCATCCGTGTTACTTGTTTTTGCTTCTACTAGCTGATCCTCTATCTTTGCTAATAATTGCTGTACAGATATATTCATTTCATCCCTCCTTTTGCCTGGAAACGAAGGCATTCTTGTCCAGATGCTCTTTTTACTTCAACGGATGGCATCGTTCTTCCTTTAAATTGGAACGCCTTACATCCTTTAGGGAACTGACTATCCCATGTAACATAGTAGAATTTACATTTATAACAATTTACCTTATTCTTGTCCATTTCGTACCCTTCCCAATCTTTTGAAGGAAAACACACTATGAGCAGTGAATTCATATATCTAATAGAAATCACTGCTCTTTGTACATTTCCTTTATTATATTATTCTTTTTCTAAAAAATCATCTATGCACCAATTGATAGGAGTATCCCCTCTATTTTCAAGCATTCTATTAATGGTAGAAAACGGTCTGCTTCCTAAAAAACCTCGGTGAGCTGAAAGGGGGCTCGGATGAGTAGATAAAATAATGCCATGCTTTTCTTGGTTAATGAATGCAAGCTTCTTTTGGGCAGGATTGCCCCATAATACAAAAATAACTGGCTTATCTCTATCGTTCAGCATTTTTATCACTTTATCAGTAAATACTTCCCACCCTTTTCCACGATGGGAATTCGCTTGTCCAGCGCGAACCGTTAAAACCGTATTTAGTAATAGGACCCCTTGGTCTGCCCAGCTTTTTAAATAGCCATGATTTGGAATAGGACAGCCCAAATCATCATGTAGCTCCTTATAAATATTTTTTAAGGATGGGGGTATTTTCACTTCTGGCTTAACAGAGAAGCTTAATCCATGTGCTTGATTCGGACCATGATAGGGATCCTGTCCTAAAATGACTACTTTCACTTCGTCATAAGGTGTGAACGATAAACTATTAAAGATATCTTCCCGTTTTGGATAAATAGTAGATTCTCTATATTCCATTTCTAAGAATGCTTCTAATTGGATAAAGTAATCCTTTTGGCGCTCCATTTCTACTAACTGTTCCCATGATGCAGCCATCCCTTTTCCCTCCTTCATTCCTCTTCAAAGCTTACTTGAACAGAATATCCTAGTCTTCCATAGAATTCCTTCAATGTTTTTTCAGCATTTTCCTCTGCTTTAACTAAAATCCCTTGTTCGATTGCCTCTTCCTTCATGATTTCCTTTGCTTCATCCATTAAGCTATAAGCCTCTTCCCATTTCACGTCTCCTCTAAAAATACCAGAAACGGAATAAGTCTCTACTTCATCAAAATTAATAGAAGGCTCTTGTAGGAAATCTGCTTTTGGCAATAGAATGCGCATGCTTTTCTCTTCTTCGTTTAGTTCAAATTGATCTTCTGTTATCGCAGATAAATCCACTCCAGCTGTCAATGTACCAGGTACAACCAACAATATTTTTCGCTTTGTACCTGGGATATTTGTTTCAATTCCTTTTCCAAAAATCTCATTGTCTTCTTTTTCTAAGATTGTTTTTACAAAGGCTTGAGAAGTGGCTAATGTGGATAGATCCTTCATTTGTTCTAGATAAGCACCTGTTCTTACAACTGGCTCTTTTGGAAAAGCAATTTTCCACAGTCCAACTATCCCGACTATTAAAAGTACGACTATAATACTTAAAAATAGCATGATTTTTTTATTTAGCCGATTCTTTACTCTATATAAACCAAATTTGGGAAAACGAATCCCTCTTGTGTTATTTATCTCCATTGTTGCACTTGCTTGTTCCTTTTTCCCTGCTCTTAGTTCTCGATTAATTTGTTCCTTTTCTCTTTTGTTTACCATTCGACCCCTCCTGTTTCTATTATTCTCTTCTTTTATTATATAAGGAAATTTGTCGATTGTGGGGATATTTATCTATGTACAATTTCCCAAATGTCGAAAGATGAAAATATTACCAACAGATTAGGTGTTTCATCTTGTTTAAAGGAGGCTATATACAAAACATAGATAAATTCCACTATAATAGGAGGTTATCACTATGTATAAAGTTGAAATAGTAGAAAATGGTGTACAAGCAACCAATATTATTAATGCATTAGAAAACCAAGGCTACAAAAAGGAGAATATTTATATTTTCGCACATGATAAAGACCGCTCAGAAGATTTAACAAATGCGACGGAAACAGGAAATGTATCCATGAAGGAACAAGGGTTACTTGATTCCATCAGCAATGTTTTCCGAAAAAGAGGCGACGAATTGCGTTCCAAAATGCAATCAGTCGGATTAACCGAAGCAGAAGCATCTAAATACGAGGAAGTTTTAGATACAGGTAAACTAGTTATTGTTGGTTCGCTCGAACAACTCCAATAATAAGAAAAATCCCGCGTTGCATTCCAACGCGGGATTTTTCTATCTAACCTAGTAATTGATCATATAGCGTTTTTGCATATACCATATCATTTGTTTCATGTATTAACGCTCTTCCGTCCTTAAAAAACACTACCCTGTTACTTTCTAACTGAACAGATAGTAGAAAGGGATTTTGTTTCACTGCATATCCTTTCTTTTGAAAACTTTCTGCAAGCTGTTGAAAAGGGATAGCTTTAGGATTAGAAGGACGAATCTGTACCGTTTCTCTTCCGCATAAAACAGCTACCTTTGTTTGATTTTCTTTTTCTAAAAAGGGATAGGTCCGATTTTCTCCACACGTAGGACAATCTACTCTCTTTGCACGATTAACTTTTATGTTTTGGTATTCATTTTCCCATAAATCAAAGGTCAAAAAAGTTCCACGTAATGCACTCTTGTCTCCGATTAACAGCTTTAGTGCTTCGGTTACTTGATGAGTTACCACTAGTTGAACGGCAGGGGCAATGATTCCTACCGTATCGCAAGTCATCCCTGTCATAGGCATTGTTTTTAATAGACAATGTAAGCAAGGGGTTTCTTCTGGTATGATTGTGTAGCTCATTCCTGAGCTCCCAACACAAGCGCCATAAATCCAAGGAATATCATGCTTCACAGCTAGATCATTTAGGATCATTCTTATCTCCATATTATCTGTAGCATCCATTATTAAATCCGCTTTTTCAGCTAGCTTTTCCAATAAATCTACCGTCGCTTCCCCAACAATCCCTTGAACATAGCATTCTTTATTAATTTCCTTTAATCTTCTTTCAGCAGCAATCGCTTTCGGCATACGTTCCTTCGCGTCGTCTTCTGTATACAATTGCTGGCGCTGTAAATTGCTTTTTTCCACATAGTCTCGATCTATAATAGTAAGACTCCCAATCCCACTTCTACATAGCATCTCTGCAAGAGACGAGCCTAAAGCTCCTGCCCCGATTATTAATACATGCTTTGCTCCTATTACTTTCTGTCCTTCCGCTCCAATAGAGGTAAATAACATCTGGCGGGAATACCTACTTTGCTCCACTTCACTTTTCTCCTTCCTTTAGCCCCCACTAACAGGTGGAATAAATGCTACTGTATCGTTTCCCTCCACTATATCCTCATCCAGTGCAAATTCTTCATTAACCGCAACCATAACACCTTGAAGAGAAAGAGTAGGATAAGTATGTAATAAGTACTCCTTAATTTGAGCTATCGTCTGTTGCTTCCCATCTATTCTTATTGCTTCACTTCCTATCGTCTCTTTTACCCCAGCAAAAAAAAGCAATGTAATCAATGTAAATCCTCCTCACTCGGCTTACCATTTACATACATTTTGGTACCTTTTTGATTTCCAATCCACTCTTCTCCCGTTTCCCAATGCTCTTTTTTCCAAATAGGAACAATTTCCTTTATCCTTTCTATCGCATATTGATTTGCTTCATACGCATCCTTGCGATGAGGGGTTGAAACAGCGATAACTACTGCAACATCACTGATTTCTAGCTTCCCTATTCGATGGGAGATTGCCATTTCAATATCATCCCACTTTCCCTTGACTTCCTCACCGATTTGTTCCAATTTTTTCATCGCCATTGGAATATATGCTTCATATGTTAGAGAAAGTGTTTTTTTCCCTTCTGTCATTTCCCTTACTGTACCAATAAAAGTAGTAACAGCTCCCGCATTTCTTCTTATTACTTTATCAATAACAGTTTGTATATTAATTGGATGATCTACTATTTCAAAGCTCATATAGATTCCTTTCTCCTTACACACTTTTTCTTTTTCGTCTGATTCACCTATCGTAAAGAATATATATAGATTACCATAAATGTTGACAGAATTCTCTTACTATTATTAGCTATTACTCGACTTTTCGTGTGAGTAGTATGCAAAAACGGTCTATAAACCAAACTAAGAAAGAGACGGAAAAGTTGTATCATTATGTAAAATGGTCTACAATTATTCAATCAAACAAAATTACTTTTCACTGAAAAAATAGCCATTACATAGGAGGCAAAACAAATGAAGAAAGTATTAACTTTAGCAGGTTCTGACACAAGTGGTGGTGCAGGTATTCAAGCAGATTTAAAAACATTTCAAGAACTAGGTGTTTATGGAATGACTGCCTTAACAACAATTGTTACAATGGATCCAAAGAATCATTGGCACCATAATGTTTTCCCGCAGGATATCAATACCGTTAACGCTCAATTAGAAACCGTTCTATCCGTTGGAATTGATGCAATGAAAACAGGAATGCTTGGATCTGTCGAAATCATTGAAACAGCAGCTAAGCTAATCGATGAAAATAATATTAAAAATGTGGTCATCGATCCAGTTATGATTTGTAAGGGAGAAGATGAAGTACTTCATCCAGAAACAGCTGATGCCCTTCGTGAATTACTTGTACCAAGAGCAACTGTCGTAACACCTAACCTTTTCGAAGCTTGGCAGCTAGCTAAAACGGATAAACCAATTAAAACAGTAGAAGATTTAAAAGAAGCTGCAGTAAAAATCCATGAACTCGGACCAAAATATGTTCTAATTAAAGGCGGAAGCAAATTAGGCCATGAGAAAGCAATCGATCTTCTGTATGATGGAAATGAATTTACGATTTTAGAAAGCGAACTAATTGATACTACGTATACGCATGGAGCAGGCTGCACAAACTCTGCTGCTATTACGGCTGAACTAGCAAAAGGTGCTTCAGTAGAAGAAGCTGTTCAAACTGCAAAAGACTTTATTACTGCAGCTATCCGCAATGGCTTTAAATTAAATGAGTATGTGGGACCAACCATGCATGGAGCGTATCGCAACGAAAAGGAAAAGCTTAGTACTAAGTAAGCAAGACTAAACATGTTTTAGGCTACCTCCTTTTCAAACGTATCAATTATTAATAAAAACGAGCGTTAGCCTAACCATTTTTGGTCCGATAAATAAACTAGTAAAAAGGAGGGATACTCTTTGGAATTTGTACAAATTGAAAAAGTACAAGAAGTAATCGAGCGTTTAAGCGAAAAAGAAATATATATTCACCTAGAAACGACTAATGGCGCCTATGCAAACCATAATGATGAAACCTTCTTTAACTCCGGTGCTTATATCCGTAATGCAAAGCTATCCTATGAATATGGCAAAATTACAGGAAACGGGCCTTATCGAATAGGCTTAAAAACTGCTATTGGCTGGATTTATGCGGAAGGTATTACCCATTATGAAGTGGATGACAAAAAAAGATTGTTATTAGCAGGCTTAGATTTTACCGGGAAATTAGCAGTTGCATTGGAAATAAGTGAAACCCCATTTGAATAATATATAGATATTTTATTTTTACCATTCTACGAAAGGAGGATTATAAATGGAGACAGAAAGACAAGTATTAGTTATTTTCCCCCATCCAGACGATGAAGCATTTGGTGTATCCGGAACAATTTCTAAATTTATACATGAAGGAGTTCCAGTTACTTATGCGTGTTTAACACTTGGTCAAATGGGAAGAAATTTAGGAAATCCCCCTTTTGCTACAAGAGAATCCTTGCCAGAAATACGTAAAAATGAGTTGCAGGAAGCTGCAAGAGCAATGGGATTAGAGGATTTACGTATGCTCGGATATCGAGATAAAACAATCGAATTCTTAAAGGAGGATGTTCTAGTTGATGAATTCACTTCTTTACTAGATGAACTAGATCCTTCTTTAGTCATTACCTTCTATCCTGGATATTCTGTTCACCCAGATCATGATGCTACAGGAGCAGCAGTTGTGAAAGCAATAGAAAAAAGAGAAGCATCTAAACGGCCAAAACTTTACTGTGTAGCCTTTTCTAAAAATTGTGAGGAAGACCTTGGACAACCGGATATTGAAATCGATGTTCAAAGTTTTGCAGAGCAGAAGGTCGCAACAATTGCTGCCCATCTTTCCCAAACGCAGCAATATGCGGCCACTCTTCAAGAAGGATTAAATAATCAAGAACCTGATGTTTTAACTCGATTATATACAGAAAGATACTGGACGTATAAATTTTAATTTTTTATAAACGATATAAAGCAAGCATGGAATTCTTTCCACGCTTGCTTTTTTATTAGTGTCTTTTCCCTTTAGAATCGATTCTCAAAATGATATTAGTAGTTGGTATTTCCCTTAAATATTCTTTAGAGTTTAGGCTTTTAACCAAGCATTAGCAAGCAATAAAGCTCCTTTGGCTGCTTCTGTATGCGCTAATGCATGGAGCATTACAAAGTCATGAATGATTCCGCCAAAGCGAGCAGCTGTTACCTCTACTCCTGCTTCTCGAAGCTTATTGGCATAGGCTTCCCCTTCATCTCTTAATACATCAGCCTCTGCTGTGATGATTAAAGCCTTTGGTAGCCCACTTAATTGCTCTTTCGTTGCTCGTAAAGGAGATGCTGTAATTTCTGCTCTTTCTTCTTCGTTTGTAGTATATTGATCCCAGAACCATTGCATCCCATCTCTTCTTAAAAAGAATCCTTCTGCAAACTGATGATAGGATTCTGTTTCAAAAGCTGCATCTGTTACAGGATAAAATAATAATTGTTTATTTATAACTGGACCTTTACGTTCTTTTGCCATTAATGTAATTGCAGCCGACATATTCCCTCCGACGCTGTCACCTGCTACAGAAATATTATTTGTATCAAAATAATAGTCCGCTCCTTTTTCAGCAATCCATTCCAATACAGTATATACTTCTTCAATTGCAATTGGATATCTTGCTTCTGGAGAAAGGCTATAATTCGTAAATACAACAGCTGCATTTGATCCAACCGCTAGTTCACGAATTAAACGATCATGTGTATGGGCATTTCCAAACACCCAACCTGCTCCGTGTGTATATAAAATAACTGGTAGCTTCGTTGTAGATGTATGTTTTGGACGAACAATTTTTATAGAAACTTGGTTTGTTGGTCCACCTTCAATAAACAATTCCTTTTCTTCTACAGGTAATTTATCTATCTCTCCAGATTGTACTTCGTCTACCGTTATTCTTCCTTGTTCAGGCTCCAAATCGAATAAGTATGGAGGGTTAGCCGTATCTTCTGTAAACTGTTTAGCCGCTGGTTCTAATATAATTTGATTATTACGTTCTTCATATGCTTGATGATTGTTTTTCATGGTCATTCGCTCCTTTTACATTTCCGAAAATTAAATTGCGCACAACTTAAATGATTAAAAATTTTTACTCCTATTCCCCATATAATTATATTAGAAATAACGAGTAACATTATTGAAATTTTTATTACCAACAATTAAATTGTGAACAACTTAATTTTATAATACATATTATCCTTCTCTAAGTCAACCTTTTTTTAAAACAAAAAAGCTGAGGTAAAAGTCCTTCTTGCGACCTTTTACCTCAGCTCTCTTACTCTACTACAAACTTTCTACTGTTCCTTCTAACACTTCTTTTGCATTTTGCACATGATCACTATCTTCTGATTTGACCATTTTCACAAGGAAATTTCTCATTAGTCGCATTTTAAGACCCTTAACATGAACAGTTCCTTCAAACTCTACTTGAGTACCTTCAGGAATCTCTGAAAAACGATAAGCATAGTCAACAGTTAATCCATTAGAACTGCTTCGACGTGTAAATCCTACATTTTTTTCATATGCAAGATAATCTATTTCTGCATATACCTTATTCCCGCGTACATTTCTTATTTCTTTATATTTCGTGCCAACCCCTATCGGCTCATCTGTCTGCTTCTCTGTTGTTTCTACTTTATTCATGTATTCTGGAGCGTTTGCCATATCTGCAAAGTATGCAAACACTTCTTCTATGGGCTCACATATAATAACACTCGCATTAAAATCAGCCATTTTTCCACCTCAATAGGATCTATCTATTTTCCGTTAATTATCTCTATTATAGCGAATAAATATCAAATTGAATATTTGATTTATTAACGCAGTAAAAGAAAAAATGAGTGATTACTCACTTTACAAAATATTCTCTTTTTCGTATTATATATAGTGAGTAATCACTCACATATTCAGAAAGGTGGTCTTTTCATGAACGAACCATCCGTTGTTTCTGTTAAAAATCTTTCTAAGTCCTTTGGAAAAAAACAAATTTTAAATGCAATCAACTTAGAGGTTTATCCTGGAGAAATCTTAGGTTTACTTGGACCTTCTGGTGCTGGAAAAACAACTCTCGTTAAAGAAATTATCGGTTTAGATTTACCTGATAATGGTTCCATTTATGTATTAGAAGAAAAAATGCCAAATCTAAAGATAATGGAAAAAATCGGTTATATGGCACAAGCAGACGCTTTATATCAAGATTTAACAGCTAGAGAAAATCTCGATTTCTTTGCTAGATTATATGGGTTAAAGGGGACAGATAAGAAAAATAGAATCGAAAGTACTGCCACTTTAGTAGAATTATCAGAGCATCTTTCCAAGCCTGTTTCTCAATATTCAGGGGGAATGAAAAGAAGATTATCTATTTGTATTGCGCTCTTAAACAATCCAAAACTTCTAATCTTAGATGAGCCTACAGTTGGGATTGATCCAATTCTTCGAAAAGCTATCTGGCAAACCTTCAACAAGCTTAAAGAAAACGGGACATCGATTATTGTAACTACCCATGTCATGGATGAAGCTGAAAAATGTGATCGGCTAGGGATGATAAGAAATGGTCAACTGATTGCTATCGATACTCCAAGCAACTTGATGAGTAACTGTAATGCACAGACTATGGAAGAAGCATTCCTATATTATGGAGGTTTAGCAAATGAGAATTAATGCACTGGTATTGCGCATTATGAAACAATTTTATCGTGACAAACGTACGCTTGCTTTGATGATTCTTGCCCCTATTCTTATTTTAACGTTAGTTAATCTAGTTTTTAATGGGGATGACTATGAAACAAAAATAGGTTTAATTAATGTGCCTGAGCCCATAAGTACAGCTTTTGAAAAAGAAGATTTACGAACCTCCATCTATAAATCTGAAACAACAGCAATAGCCTCGTTAAAGAATGGGGACATTGATGCTTATTTCGCTGTAGAAAATGGTAAGACCAAATTAATGGTAGAAGGAAGCGATCCCTCTATTAGCAAAGCAACCATCGCAAAGGTACAGGAAGCCATACAGAATCTGTCACCTAATGAAACAGCAATTAATGTAGACGCATTTTACGGATCTATTGATATGAAACAATTTGATTCATTTGGTCCTATATTACTTGGTTTTTTTGCCTTCTTCTTTGTTTTTCTAGTAGCCGGTGTATCCTTTTTAAGAGAAAGAACAACGGGTACATTAGAACGATTGCTTTCCAGTCCTATTAGAAGATGGGAGCTTGTCCTCTCCTATATTATAGGCTTTGGTTTATTCACAATGCTGCAATCAGGTATCATCGTCTTTTATTCCGTCTATATACTTCATATGTCAAACGTCGGTTCCATTTTGTATGTATTATTGATTACGTTACTATTAGCATTAGTAGCCCTAACATTAGGAATTCTATTATCCTCTTTTGCCAATAATGAATTACAAATGATTCAATTCATTCCCATTGTCGTTGTCCCGCAAGTATTCTTTTCTGGGTTGTTTAATTTAGATACAATATCCTCTGCAATTAGTTGGATTTCTTACTTAACGCCTTTATATTATGCAGCAAATGCTCTGCGAGAGGTAATGATTCGAGGGAACGGGTTTATGGAAATAATAGGATCTCTTAGCATACTGCTCGGCTATTCCATTGTCTTGATGATTATAAATATCTTTGCTTTGAAAAAATATCGTAGTATCTAGGTATTATATTTTTCCTCCGCAATCCTTTATAATTAGAATAGATTGTATGGTTAAAGGAGTTCCCTATGGATAATAGCGAAAATATATTAGAAATTATTTTAAAAGAAGAACAATCCATGACAGATAAACAGAAAAAAATATTGATAGCTGCCATTGATGCATTTTCCGAGAAAGGATATGCCGCCACCTCAACTAGTGAAATCGCAAAAATGGCAGGAGTGGCAGAGGGAACGATTTTCCGACACTACAAAACGAAAAAGGATTTACTGTTAACCCTTCTTTCGCCACTATTAAGCACGTTAATTGCACCACGAGTGATTAAAGATTTTGATAAAGTATTAAACGTTTCTCATCATAATTTTGAAGATTTTCTAAGAGCAATCGTAAAAAATAGAATGGAATTTTTGCAGAAAAATAATACATTATTCAAAATTTTAATACAGGAAATCCCCTTTCATGATGATCTCCGTGAAACGTTCAAAAATCAAATTGCCGTAAAAGTATTCGGACGTTTTCAAGAAATCATGGAAACTTACAAAGCAAAAGGAGAAATTATTTCCATCCCTTCTTTCAGTTCCGTTCGCCTAACCGTTACGTCCATTTTCGGTTATTTTATCGCTCGCTATATCCTTCTTCCCGATATAAAGTGGGATGATGAAGAAGAAATAGAACGGACCATTCAGTTTATTCTTTATGGATTAAAGCCTCGTGCATAAGATAATATTAAAAAAAACAGTGGATGAACTCATTATGCCTAGTTCATCCACTGTTTTTTGACTATCTGCAAAAAGAATCTGTTGTCTCTTATTCCTCTAATGCTTTTCTAATCGCTTGAGCTACGCCACTTTCTTCATTGGTACCTGTCACAAAATGACATTGACGTTGAATATCTTCCACCGCATTTCCCATTGCTACCGCTCTGCCTGCCTTTTGAAGCATGGAAACATCATTATAATTATCTCCAATTGCCATCGTTTCAGAAAGAGAAATAGCGCGGGCGTTCACAAATTTCTCTAGCGCAATCCCTTTTTGGGCATGAACAGAAGTTATTTCTAAGTTCTCCTTACCGGAAGCACTTATTGCTACTCCTTCTAACTTAGATAACTCTTCTCTAACATTCCCTAAAACAATTGGATCAAAATGAAAGGCCAATAATTTATAAATAATTTGGTCATCATCCTCAAATAATACTTCATAGCTATCTAATTGATGAATAACCGCTAATCGTTCCTCTGCTGCTTTTTTAATCTCTTCCATATCCTTTATATGACCACTAACCGTGAAAATATCCATAATAAGGGATCTCGCTACTGTTTTATCTACCGTATACGTTCCTCTATTGGTATATACCTCATAATATACTTGATGTTTATGTAAAATTTCAGCCATCTCTCTCGCCAGATTTTTACTTAATGGGTTCGTATCTACGATGATATGCTCATTTGTTCTTATTTCTGCCCCATTTGCACAAATCATCGGTGTGATAATGCCTGCATCCTTTAAAAGATCTCCTGCTTCTTCATACGCACGACCAGTAGCAATCACCACTTCTACCCCGTTGTTCTGCGCATATTTAATAGCTTCCCGATTTTCTTCTGTAATTTCTTGCGTGGATGTCAATAACGTACCATCCATATCAATCGCTATGCATCTAATCATCTAAACACCCTCAAATCTTTTATTCATCTTGATTATTTTCGAATTTTCTTACTCCTGTATCATCATAACATGAAAGAACAAGCAGCAAAAGGAAGAGAACTTTAAGAGATGCTTGTCTTTTTGTAAATTTTTTTGTGCTTTTGTTTGTCAATGAGCAATTTAGCGGTATTCAGGTGGCTATACTTGCAGGTTGGGCACTTTTATTTGCAGGTTGGGCACTTTTATTTGCAGCTTTTTGTCCTTTACTTGCAACTCTCCGCTCTTTACTTGCGGCTCTCCGCTCCTTACTTGCGACTTTCCACTCCTTACTTGCGACTTTCCACTCCTTACTTGCGACTCTCCACCCTTTACTTGCAACTCTCCGCTCCTTACTTGCGACTTTCCACTCCTTACTTGCGACTCTCCACCCTTTACTTGCAACTCTCCACTCCTTACTTGCAACTCTCCACTCTTTACTTGCGGCTCTCCACTCTTTACTTGCAACTCTCCGTTCCTTACTTGAGACTCTCCGCTGTTCCTCTTCCCCATTTCAACAACCAAATAAACCCATCCTCTATTTTGTCATTTTTGTGAACGAATATGTGAACACTTTTCAAACAATGAGTGAAGTTTACCGCAAGCAATCAAATTTTCATTATGATATATCTATCATTCACCAAAAGGGGACGATCGGAAAAACAAACCTGTTTAAAACCTTTTAAAACAATGTTTATCGACGCTTTTCAACATCTAACTACATAGGATGAGCACCAAGAAAATAACACTTTCAGCTGTTTCTCTCAGCTTCATATTTAGAATTAGCCTAGTTCAAATTCATCTTATGCAATGATTTTTATCGCTTTCGTGAACAGTAAGATTCACAATTCTTATTCAAATACAAAAAAAGGAGGAGAAATTCATGGATATGATTTTTCTATCGCGTTTACAATTTGCTTCGACAACCATTTTCCACTATCTGTTCGTTCCTATCTCTATCGGTTTAGTATTTATTATCGCAATCATGGAATCTTTTTATGTGAAAACAGGAAATGAAGAATACAAGAAAATGGCTAAGTTTTGGGGCAAACTATTTTTAATCAACTTTGTTATTGGTATTGTTACAGGGATTCTTCAAGAGTTTCAGTTTGGGATGAACTGGTCTAATTATTCTCGCTTTGTAGGTGATGTATTCGGTGCACCACTTGCCATTGAAGCATTGCTTGCTTTCTTTATGGAAAGTACTTTCATCGGATTATGGATATTCGGTTGGGACCGTTTATCAAAAAAAGTTCATTTAGCCTGTATTTGGTTAACTGCATTTGGAACGACGATGTCTGCATTCTGGATTTTAGCAGCAAATAGTTTTATGCAACGTCCCGTAGGATTTGAGATTAATAACGGTCGAGCAGAAATGAATGACTTCTTCGCTCTAATCACAAACGGGCAGGTTCTTGTTGAATTTCCACATACCGTATTTGCAGCTTTTGCAACTGGCGCATTTTTAGTTTGTGGAATTAGTGCTATTAAATTATTAGGAAAAAAAGATGTAGATTTCTTTAAAAAATCCTTTCAAATTGGTATTACGGTTGCCTTAACTTCTACTTTCTTAACACTTGTTGCCGGGCATGCTCAAGCACAATTTTTAGTAGAAACACAGCCAATGAAGATGGCGGCAAGTGAAGGACTATGGGATAGAAGTGAAAATCCAGCACCATGGACTGTTTTTGCCAATATCGATGTAGATAATAAACAAAATAGCGCAGAGTTAAAAATCCCTTATCTATTAAGCATTCTTTCTTACAACACATTAGATGGAAGCGTGAAAGGAATGAATGAGCTTCAAGCAGAGTATGTACAAAAATATGGGGAAGGCGATTATATTCCTCCTGTAAAAACTACTTTCTGGAGCTTTAGAATCATGGTTGCCGCAGGGGTAGCAATGATCCTCCTTGGGATATATGGAGTATTTTTAGCATGGAAAAAGAAATTAGTCTCTAAGCCAAATAAATGGTTCTACCGCTTAATGGTTGCAGGTATTTCTCTTCCTTTCATTGCTAATACTTCTGGATGGATTATGACAGAGATTGGGAGACAACCTTGGACTGTTTTCGGATTAATGACAACAGCTGATAGTATTTCTCCAAGTGTTTCAGCAGGGCAAGTCTTATTCTCCATTATTGCATTTTGTACCATCTATGCAGTATTAGGTGCAATCATGGTTTACCTATATGTAAAAGTTGTTAAAAAAGGACCATACATGATGGAAAAAGTAGATATTAAAGTAACGAATGACCCGTTTGCGAAGGAGGATTTCCATGCTTGAGTTAAATGTCCTTTGGTTTATTTTAGTCGCGGTTTTATTTATTGGATTCTTCTTTTTAGAAGGTTTTGATTTTGGGGTCGGTATGTCAACAAAGCTTTTAGCAAAAAGTGATATAGAAAAACGCATCCTCATTAATTCAATCGGACCTTATTGGGACGCTAATGAGGTATGGTTAATTACTGCCGGAGGAGCAATGTTTGCAGCATTTCCTCATTGGTACGCTACGATGTTCAGCGGATTTTACACACCACTCGTAGTTGTTTTATTAGCATTAATCGTTCGGGCAACAGGCTTTGAATTCCGGGCAAAAGATAGCCATCCAACATGGAAAAAAGCATGGGATGTTTGTATTTTCTTAGGCAGCTTCCTTCCTCCACTATTATTTGGAGTTGTATTTGCTTGCTTCATGCAAGGTCTGCCAATTGATCAAAATATGGAATTAAAAGCCGGATTCTTTGATATCGTAAACTACTATACACTAACAGGCGGTCTTACTGTCCTAGTCCTATGCCTTGTACATGGATTAGTATTTACCACATTACGAACTGTCGGTGATTTGCAAGAAAGAGCACGTAACTTAGCACAAAAGCTTTTACCTTTACTAGGTATATTATTAACACTGTTTTCTGCCTTAACTTATATTAAAACAGATATTTTCCAAGAACGCGGCTTAATCCTTTCCTTTATCTTTTCATTAGGGGTTATTGCCTTTATAGTTGGTGGATTCTTTATATCTCGAAAAATGGACGGCTGGGCTTTCGGAATGACTGGCGCGGTTATCACTTTATCCTTTGCCTCTATTTTCATCGGCTTATTCCCTAGAGTAATGGTTAGTTCTATAAGTGATGCCTTCAGCTTAACGATTCATAACGCAGCTTCCGGTCACTACTCCTTAAAAGTAATGACAATTGTAGCTTTAACTCTCCTGCCATTCGTTTTAGGCTATCAAATTTGGAGCTATATTGTTTTCCGGAAACGTATTACTGAAAAGTCCCATTTAGAATACTAATGGATAAAAATCTAGTAAAACTTAATGGAATTAAGCCGATTCTCACCTTCATTGGAATATTAACAATTGTAGAAGGAGCTGCTATTATTCTGCAGGCCAAATGGCTTGCAGAAATAATAGCCTCTTTATATAACGGCAACACCTTTCAAGAGCAGTATGTCAAAATCATATTGTTCTTATTAGCTTTTTTAGGACGGCACTTCTTACACACCATTCAGCAAAATATCGCGACGACATTTGCTGAAAAAACAAGTAAGGAGCTTCGTTTTCACTTGATGCAAAAATTGTTTGAACTTGGTCCTAAATACACCAAAAAACAAGGCAGCGGGAACATTGCCACACTTGTCCTTGAAGGAGTTACCCAATATAAAACCTACTTGGAGCTTTTCTTACCAAGAATGCTTGCTACAGGGGTTATCCCTGGCATGATTATTCTATATGTGTATTGGAATGATTGGCTTTCAGGTGTAATTTTAACCGTTACAATGCCGATTTTAATAGTATTTTTAATACTTGTTGGCATGGCTGCTAGTAGCCAAATGAACCGACAGCTGGCAACATACAAAATATTAGCTAACCACTTCTTAGACTCTTTAAGAGGATTAGAAACACTGAAGTTTTTAGGAAGAAGCAAACAGCATAGTAGAAATATTGAAAAGGTCAGTGAACAATATCGAGACGCAACAATGAAAACATTGCGATTAGCGTTTTTATCCTCCTTTTCATTAGACTTTTTCACCTCTCTTTCTGTTGCAGTTGTAGCTGTAAACTTAGGTTTACGCTTAATAAATGGTGATTTAGTGTTATTGCCAGCCTTAATGATTCTTATTCTGGCGCCAGAATTTTTCCTGCCTGTTCGAATGGTAGGTGCCGACTATCATGCAACATTAGATGGGAAGGAAGCTGGAGATGCGATTCAAAAGATTATTCAAAGCCCAAACTACGATCAAGGTAATGGGCAAGCTATTTCTCTAGGTGACGAGCCATCCCTTTCCTTTCAAAACATCGCATTTCAACATCATCCAGAGGAAGAAGCAACATTAAAAAATCTTTCCTTTACGATTGATGGCTATAAAAAAATTGGCATTGTCGGCGAAAGTGGAGCAGGTAAATCTACTCTTATTGATCTACTAAGTGGATTTTCAGAGCATAATGAAGGAACGATTTCTTTAAACGGTGATCTTGTTTCCGGTCTAATGACAGATGAATGGAGACAGCTGACTACCTATATCCCGCAAGCTCCTTATATTTTTAGCATGACATTAAGAGAAAATATCGCTTTTTACCATCCAGAAGCTACAGATGAAGAAATTATCCAAGCATTAAAAGCAACTGGTTTATATGACATTTTCACTACCTTTCCTAATGGTCTAGATGAGGTGCTAGGTGATGGAGGTAGAAATTTAAGTGGTGGGCAGGAACAAAGAATTGCTTTAGCGAGAGCCTTTTTAACGAATCGAAAAATCATGCTATTGGATGAGCCTACTTCCCATTTAGATATTGAAACAGAATTTGAATTAAAAGAAACGATGCTGCCACTATTTAAGGAGAAGCTAGTATTCCTAGCAACACATCGACTTCATTGGATGAAGGAGATGGACTATATTTTTGTTATGGATCAAGGCTCAATTGTAGAAACAGGAACACACGAAGAATTAATGGCAGCCAGAGGATACTATTATAAGCTATTACAGCAGTAAGGAGGAGCTCAGTTGAATGCAAATAAATGGATTTTCCCATTTCTAAAAGCAAATAAAAGTCGAATCATCTTCATTCTTTTCTTGAGCATCCTTGCTTTACTTACAGCTGCGATGCTTACCTTTACCTCAGGCTATCTTATTTCTAAATCAGCTATCCCCGTTGAAAATATCTTAATGGTTTATGTGCCCATCGTTGGTGTAAGAACCTTTGGTATCAGTCGTGCTGTGTTTAGCTATTTGGAAAAATTAGCTGGTCATCATACAGTCCTGCGGATTTTATCAGCAATGCGCATAAAGCTCTACCAGATTTTAGAACCACAAGCTTTATTTTTAAAAAACAGATTTAAAGTCGGCGATATGTTAGGGATTCTTTCTGATGATATTGAGAAATTACAAAACATTTATTTACGAACCATTTTCCCGACTTTTGCAACGTCTGTTTTATATATTATTGTAGTATGCGCGATTGGCATTTTAGATGTTCCTTTCGCTTTCCTTATGGCACTTTATTTAGGATTGTTATTATTCATTTTCCCTGTCCTCTCATTGGTGCTTATGCGCAAGAAACAAAGAGAATTTAAACAAAGAAGAAATGGACTCTATCAAAAACTAACGGATAGCATTTTAGGAATGAGCGACTGGGTAATCAGTGGGCGTTCCAAAGGCTTTATAGAGGAGTACGAAAAAGAAGAAAAAATTGTTGCACAGATTAATCATCAGCTTATTCAATTTACTCGTTGGCGTAACTTTGCTTCACAGGCGGTCGCTGCACTTATTATTCTTTCCCTCGTTTCGTGGTCTAGCCAACAGTATATGGAAGGGAATATCCCTGTTACATTGATTGCTGCAATCATTCTCGTTGCTTTACCTATACTCGATGCATTTTTAGTCGTTTCTGATGCATTTGAAAAGCTGCCTTCCTATCAAGATTCATTAGCAAGACTTAGAAAACTAGAAGTACCTATGCACAAAAAGGCAAATGCTCGACCAATGATTGATACTAATAAGGTGGATATTCAGGTTAATCAAATCTCTTACCGTTATGATCAAGAGCAAGCATTATCCTTAACCAATGTATGTTTGGATATTCCACAAGGGAAAAAAATTGCTTTAATCGGAAGAAGCGGTGCTGGTAAATCAACCTTATTGAAATTAATCCAAGGTGTTATCCAGCCAACCTCAGGAAGTATCACCTATAATGGCGAATCAACAGCTTCCTTTCAAGAAGACACTTCTTCGCTTATTTCTGTACTTAATCAAACACCTCACCTATTTGCTACGACGCTACGAAATAATATTTTACTAGGTGTGGAAGAAGCAACAGAAGAAGAACTTGCAAAAGCCATTAAATTGGCTCAATTAGAGGATTTGGTTTCAGCTTTACCTAACGGCTTGGATACTTTTATGGAGGAATCAGGACAACGCTTTTCAGGTGGAGAAAGACAAAGAGTAGCCCTAGCAAGAATTTTACTTCAAAAAACTCCAATTGTGCTTATGGATGAACCAAATGCGAGTCTTGATCCAAAGACAGAAAAAGACTTATTAAGAACGATTTTTTCCTCACTGAATGGAAAAACATTGATTTGGATTACCCACCATCTAGTAGGAGTAGAAGAAATGGATGAAATCATTTTTATGGATCAGGGAGAGATTGTTCTAAGAGGTAGTCATCAAGAACTTTTAGATACAAGTAGTCGCTATCAGCAATTATATGCTTTAGACCATCCCGAATATCATGGATAATACTAGTTGGCGATCTTCTTTAAGAGGATCGTCTTTGTTTTTTTTAGGTAATTCTGAAAAAGCCTCCGAAAATACGATTCGTACCCATTTATCTTTTCAACACCCCCAAAATACAAGAAAGAAAAACGATACCAAAACCACTTTTCTGTATATTCAAATTTATTTGTTTTTTATATAATAGATATAAAATCTATTCTGACAAAAGAGGAACCATAAATGAAAAGAAAATCTATCGGGATATTGCTTGTCCTCACAGCCGCTATTTCATGGGGAGTCTCCGGATCTGTAGCCCAATTTTTATTTACTCAAAAACAATTTACCACTGGTTGGCTTGTATGTGTTCGTCTCCTTACAAGTGGCGCTATATTACTTCTTTATCTAGGTTTAACTAAAAATCCAGACATATGGAATATTTGGAAAAGAAGAGCTAGCGTTATTAACATACTCATTTTTGGACTGCTAGGGATGGCAGGCGTTCAGTTTACTTATTTCGCTGCAATTGAAACTAGTAATGCAGCAACAGCAACATTACTTCAGTACTTAGCACCTGTCCTGATTATTCTTTATACCGCATTTAACAGGAAAGCTATCCCCCCTTTCCAACATATATTTGGAATCTTTACAGCTTTATTAGGAACCTATTTTCTTGTATCTGCTGGGAATTTTTCTACTATTTCCATTAGACCGGAAGCTTTAGCATGGGGATTAAGCTCTGCTTTCTTTCTTGCCCTTTATACTTTACAGCCTGCTCAGCTGTTGAAGGACTTTGGCTCTACTGTAGTGGTTGCATGGGGAATGGTTCTTGGGGGGCTTGGAATGTCCTTTATCTATCCACCTTGGAAGACAGATGATGGGATATTTTCCTTCTCTTCTATCCTAGCAATCGTATTCGTCATTTTATTTGGGACCTTAATTGCTTTCTTTTGTTATTTAGAAAGCTTAAATCATTTGGAGGCTGCTGAGACTAGTTTATTGTCATGCGCAGAACCATTATCTGCAGCATTCCTTGCCATCATATGGCTAAAGGTTCCATTTAGTATATTCGAATGGATTGGCGCTTTTTTTATTTTAACCACGATTCTCTTGCTATCTCTTAAACGAAAAAACATGGAAAGAAAATTAGCAGAAAAAACGATTTAGTAAGTAAGGGCTCAGCATAAAGATTTTGTAAAATGCATGAGCCTAATTTTTTCTTCAATGAATAACCTCTTCAACTTTTGCATCTGTAACTTGGATTAACCGTTCAACTGTTATTTCGATTTGGGTACCAATTTTCCCACCACTAACAATAATGGCTGATAGCTTGTCCACACTTTTATCTAAAATAGTTTCATATTTTTTCTTCATGCCGATTGGTGAACATCCACCTCGAATATAACCAGTCGTTTTTTGAATATCCTTCACAGCAATCATTTCAATTTTTTTAGCCTTAACTACTTTTGCTGCCTTTTTTAAATCAAGCTCTGCTGCAACAGGAATAACAAATACATAGACACCCGCTCCCCCATCTTTCACCACAAGTGTTTTGTACACCATTTCTATTTCTTTTCCTATCTTTCCTGCAACGGAAATGCCATCGATTTTGCCATCTTTATTATCATATGTATGGACAATGTATGGAATCTTTTCGGCGTCCAAAATTCGCATTGCATTTGTTTTGGTAGTAGCCATGTATAATCCTCCTTTCCCAATACGTGTAAATGCTTCCCTTATTAAATTTTATCATAGCAAATGGAAAACGAATTTGAAATAATCTTGAACCAAAGCTTCCCACTCTTCATATAGTATGGAAAAGTGTAATTTGACTTGTTGGGAGGATAAAAATGGAACCGACCTATCAAGACGCCCTCGCCTATTTTGGGGTAAGTGGTGCACATCCAGGTGGATTAACGCTAACAAAATTTTTATTAGAGCAGGAAAAAATAACGAAAGAAACAACACTCCTTGATGGTGGCTGTGGTACTGGCCAAACATCTGCCTTTATAAAAAAGAACTATCCTTGTTCTGTAACAAGTATTGATTATCATCCGACTATGGTCAAAAGAGCAAAAAATCGATTTGAAAAAGAGAACCTTTCCATCCAATTAGTGCAAGGAAGTCTAGAAAAAATACCCTTTCCTTCCAACAGCTTCGACATTATTTTAGTAGAATCCGTGCTTATTTTTACTAATTGCAAAAACTCTCTTGCTGAAATCAAAAGAGTGCTAAAACCAGGCGGTGTACTGCTTTTGCTAGAAATGACAGCCGAAAGAGCTCTTCATGCAATGGAACAACAGAATATGTGTGAAGTATATGGAATTGAGAAAGTTTACACAGAAAAGGAATGGATTCATTTAATGAAGGAGGCAGGTTTTCCCAAAATAGAAGTAAAGCTTGGACACTCTGTTTTTTCCCATATGATGACAGGAATGGAACCAGAGGACGAAGCAATTGATATGACCGTTCCTGTAAATATGCAATTAGAAGGTAAGTTAATGGATCATTCCTATATTCTTTATACGTATGGGAATATAATCGGCTATCGTGTATATCGTGCTAGCATTTAAGAAGGTAGAGGGTCTCTCACAGAGAACCTCTTTTATTATTTCTCACGCTCTTTTAACAGAGCTTTATGAATCCATATGGCTGCTTGTGAGCCTTCTCCCATTGCGATAGTAACCTGTTCAGAATGGGCAACCACGTCCCCTGCTGCCCAAACACCATCTACATTCGTCATTTTCGTGCGAGGATGTACGATAATATGATTGTTTTCCATTATTTCGACTCCTAAAGGTACTGCAAGGTCCGATTTTACTTTATTACCGCCAAATGCAATAAAACTAGATGTAGCTTCCATTTTCTTACCGTCCTCTAATTCATATCCTTTGATTTGGGAGCCTTCCGCTATAACTTTTTTTATTTTTGCTGTAACAATAGGAATGTTATTAGCATCCAACTCCTTTTCTAGTTTTGCCTCTAAAGCTTCTCCTCCCTGATTAATATAAAGAATTTCCTTTGTCCAATATAATAAAGTTAGTGCCATATTTGCCCCTACATTACCGTTTCCAATGATGATTACTTTCTTATCCTTCACTTCATAGCCATCACAATCTGGGCATAAATAGACACTAACTCCCAGACAAGGATATAATTCAGGAAAGGAAGGAATATTATCCATTACACCTGTTGCAATCAATATTTTTCGAGAGCGAATAATATCTGTTTCTGTTTGAACAAAAAAATAATCCTCCTCTTTTTTTAAAGTAGTTACAGTGCTTTTTAGAAACTCGACTCCTAAGGCTTCTGCATGCTTTCTTCCTAAGCTACGCAATTCATCACCACTTACTCCATCTGGATAACCTAATATATTATGATAGCTTTTACATAAAGTAGAGCGTCCGTCTTCTGCATCGATAATAAGCACTTCATGCTTGTATCTGCCTAATTGAATTGCTGCCTGTAATCCAGCAATTCCACCGCCAATAATAATGCAATCAAGTATTCTGGTCATCTTCATTTCCCTTCTTTCCTTTCTAGTCATTCCTTTAGTTTTTACGAGGAATAAATTCTTATTCTTCCTTAACGGATGGAAAAGGTAGAATAAGAATTTATTTTCCCTATTGAACGAACAGCTAATAAAAATGAAAAAATGGCTATATAAACGGGGGTACCCGATTATATAGCCATTTGGCTTTATGAATTCATTACTTCTTCTTTAAAGAACTGTGGTAAGTGTTCTTTATGTGCCTCTAGCATTTCATCCAAAATTTGTTTTGCTACTTTATCAGATGGGAGTAATGGGTTAATCGTCATTGCTAGTAAGGCTGTATGATAATTACCGGTCACTGCTGCTTCTGCTGACACTCTTTCAAAGGACTTAATTTGTTGAACTAGTCCACGAACAGCGACAGGAAGATCGCCTATTGCAATTGGTTTCGGTCCATCTTTCGTAATGATACTGCTAATTTCTACCGCAGATTCATCTGGAATACTAGCAATTGCCCCATTATTTATCGTATTTACCGGCTGGATATCTCTTCTATCGTTATACATTGAATCAATTAGACTACAAGCAGCATCACTATAGTATGCTCCGCCTCTTTTTTCTAATTGTGGGGGCTTTATCGCTAAATTCTCATCCTTATAAAGCTCAAATAGCTCTTTTTCTAATTGCTGAACTACTTCAGCACGTGTACCTTGTTCAGCTGCTTCTTCTAATTCATTTTGAAGCATTTCTGCTTGTTTATAATAATAACGATGGTAACCACAAGGGATTACGCCTAATGCTTTAATAAAATCTGGGTCCCAATCGATTGCAGCAATATTTTTCATTGTATCACTCTTATGCTTTGTCATTTCCTCTAAGAATTCTTGTGTAATATTCTTTCCGTCTAAGTATACATTTAAGCCAAATACCATGTGATTCAACCCAGCAAAATCTACATGTACACGACTAGATTCTACCTCTAATAGCTTTGCAACCCCCATTTGAATAGAAATCGGTACATTACATAGCCCGACGATTCTCTTCCATTTACTATGACGAAGAACCGCTTCTGTCACCATTCCTGCTGGGTTCGTAAAGTTAATGAGCCAAGCATTTGGACAAAGCTCTTCCATATCCTTTACAATATCCAAAATGACTGGAATGGTTCGTAAACCTTTAAACAATCCGCCTGGACCATTGGTTTCTTGCCCGATTACATTATATTTTAGTGGAATTCTTTCATCCTTTGCACGAGCAGCTAACAAGCCAACACGAAATTGAGTTGTAACAAAATCAGCATCCTTGAGTGCTTCTCTCCGATCTAATGTTAGATGAATTTCAATCGGCACTCCCGCCTTTTTCACCATTCTTTTTGCCAAATTCCCAACAATATTAAGCTTTTCTTTCCCCTCTGGAATATCTACTAACCAAAGCTCACGAACAGGTAATGAATCATATCTTTTAATAAAACCTTCCACTAATTCAGGTGTGTAGCTCGATCCACCGCCAATGGTAACAATTTTAATTCCTTTTTCCATAACCGATCGCCTTCTTCCTTTTATTTTTGCAACCCCTTACAAAATTAATTATAAAAAAGGCCCGCAATTGTTTCTTCGTATACAACGTTACCTTCTAATCCAATTCAAGTAAATAGAATCAAGGGGTTTAGGACTTTTTCACACAGAATGGAACGTGTTCCAAAAAAGGAACACTGTGTTTCTATCTAAGATACAAGGAATGATTTTTTCCATAAAAAATAGGAGCTTAATAAAGTTATTACTCTTTATTAAACTCCTTCTTCCGAGCATGAGCTCTAAATATTAATTGATTTATAACTTCTGAAAACATTAAGCCCATCGCAATGGAACCAGATATTAAACACACCTTTGCTGCAAGGCTAACAGCTACATAATAATCATTCTCCACAAAATGACGCATTGCGTTATAGGCCGCGCCCCCTGGCACCAACGGAATAATTCCAGCGACACTAAAAATGATAACTGGAGATTTGTATAATCGGGCAAACACTTGACCTATCACCGCTACAAGAAAAGAACCAGATAACGCTGCTAATACCTCATTATGATAAAAATATACAATTGCCCAATAGGCAAGCCAGCCAAGCATCCCTACGAATCCGCACTGGATTAATAACTTCCGAGGAATGTGAAAGATGATGCCAAATCCACATGTTGCGACAAAGCTAGTGATTGCCTGTGCTAAAAATTCATTCATTGCTATTTCCTCTCCTTAAAAAACCAAAAATGCAACAGCGATTCCTGATCCAATTGCTGTAGCGGTTAAAATTGCCTCGGCTCCTTTGGAGATACCAGACACTAAATGTCCAGCCATCAAATCTCTTACTGCATTTGTAATGAGCAAGCCAGGAACGAGAGGCATCACAGACCCGATTATAATCTTATCTACTTCCGAGCCAAATCCAGTCGAAACAGCTAAAAAAGCTATCACTCCAATAACGAAAGCAGCAGAGACTTCAGCAAAGAACTTTATTTGCAAAGCTTTGTGGAAATACAAGGAACATAAGAAACCCAATCCACCAGCTAGAAAAGCAGGAATAAAATCTTGCCAAACACCATCGAACATGATTAAAAAACAGCCACTTGCAATAGCCGCTGCCATCACTTGAAACAAATCAGAATACGTACATTTTTCATCTTCTACATCTTTCAATAAATGATATGCTTCCTTCATGCTTACTGTCCCCGTACTTATTCTACGAGAAATGTCATTTACTCGAACGACCTTTTCTAAATTAGTCGTCCGCTCAATAATACGATTTAATTTTGTCTTTGTCGGTTCTTCGCCTTCTAGCGATAAAATAATGCCTGTTGGGGTAACAAAGCAATCAGAGTCTGTCACACCATAAGCAATTGCAATCCTTGTCATCGTATCTTCTACGCGATGAGTTTCGGCACCATTCTGTAACATGATACTCCCTGCTAATATGCAGATTTCCATAATGTCATATGTTTTTTCCACGGATATATATGTCATATCATCTCTCCATTAAAGAAAAGTATAAGCACCTCTATAGTAAATCATCGTTGTAGAAATAAAGTGGAACTGCTGATATCTATGCTGATATAAGCAAGACTAATTACTTTTACAAGTCATTTGGTGCAAAGTAATTCTTATAATCTTACATTTATAATAGGGAATGACAGAAAATGTTCATTCTGTCTAACCTAGAATTCATTTTAAGTTTTGTTTCTATTTTTAATCAACAAATTACAGTTTATATGAAATATGGTTATTTTATCAATATTTGTGTAGAAATAAAATAGAGGGAATTTTTATGAGGAAAAGAAGAAGAGGAAAAAAATTTTTTCCAAAATAAAAAGTCCATTATCGCCTTAAAATGGACTTAACAAAATGACCTATATTTGTTTCCATTAATCGTTCTGAATTCCAAATCTCGCATTAATTTGACCACGAAGCATTTGTTTTTTTATTTTGCGTTCTTCTTCTTCCTTATTCTTTTTCATAATTTCTTGTCTAATTTCGTGTGTTCGAACGCCTTCTTCTCGTTTATTAGCAATCTCTATGAGTCTTTCTACATCGGAGAATGAATATTTTCGATTTCCTCTTTCTGGTCTCTCTGGAAAGATTAGCTTTCGTTGTTCATAATATCGAATCTGTCTTTCCGTTAAACCAGTTAGTTCACTTACAACACCAATAGTTATTACCTTTCTTTTCTTATAGGATGGCTCATGATCCATTACATCTCACCTCATGAAGTTAAATAGTATTCTCATTCGTTTTAATTATAATACTTTTCAGACAAAACAGAACGTCTTTTGTTACATTTCCTAACACAAAAATCAAAAAATAGGTAAGAATTCCTTACATTTTTAATGATTTTTTACTTGTTTTCCGTTAAAATGCTAGATGTATAAACTATTACTTGAATTTCTTTGCAAGGAATAGGTATTAGGTATTATTTTTATGAATGGAGAGGAGCCTTCTTACATGATAACCAAAGAAGCAGTTGATTTAGCTAAAAAGATCGTGGAGCTTGATCTTAAGAGAGACGAGATTTGGGAACACTTAGCTGAGGTTGCTGGTGAACACGCCCACGAACTTCTTCGAATGGTACAAAATAGCTAAATAAAACTGTATACCCTTTACAATTCATGTTCTTTATATATGGGAATCTCCAAGCTATTTAAAATTGGGGGATTCCCATCTTTTATTTGGCACAATTTTTAAAGGTGGTTTCCAAATTCTAAATATTCTAAATTATTTCATCAAAATCTCTAGAAAAGTAATAAATTATCCCTTTCGCTTGTTAACAAATCTAACATTATTTTATAAGAATCCTTCATCAACTGCAAGTGAATGTCTAAATTTTTTTAATAATCTAACAAAAATAGACCATCTATCCCGATTCCTCATAAAAACAAGGATCGTATAGATGGCCATTACTTATTAAATACTAACATCCTTTTTTTGGAAAAACCAAAAGGTGACTGTCATAAATAGCGCATAGTAGATAAATAAGATACCCAATGATATCGGCATTGTGACTGTCTCGATTATTTTATCCTGGAATACGAAAATTGTTTGATCCAAATGCGGGAATACCAAAGCTTTTAACCAAGTATACTCGGTTGCTAGCATTTGAATAATTTGCCCAATTGTGGAGGAAACAAATAATACAAATACTCCAACACCAACTGCTATCGCCTGGTTTTTAAATAATGTCGATAACATGAAGGACAAGCTTAATACAACCATTAATCCTGGTAAATAATAAAGGACCATTTTCAAAAACAAAGTGCCGCCACTTGCGATAATTTGACCACTTGTTCCCATAACACTTACATTATCCCCAAAACTTCCTATACCAAAGAATGCTATGCTTATTAAATAACCAACAATCATTAAAAATACAATTAACATAGCGGCATAAATTAATATAGCAATATATTTCGATAGGAGTATCGCCCAACGCTTATGTGGCCTGATTAGCAATTGCTTAATTGTCCCATCAGAGAATTCGGAGGAAACACTTCCTGCACAAATAATTACCACAAACAAGGTAATTAAAGATTTCATCCCAATAACCATTCCATTCATATTTGACCAAGAGGTTGTATACGGACTGACATCTTTCTCTAAATTATTTTTATAGTCTTCTATTTTCATTTGGATTGTTTCTTTTGTTTCATCCCAATTGAAATCTTCTCCACTTTCCATTAGACTTTCTTCTGTCTTCGCTGTAGGCAATTGCTTTTCGAGCTTGGTTATTTCTGACTGTACAGATTCACGCCAGTCATCCCCCTTATATTGGGGAGTCATCTTCGTCTCTAATACACTTCCACCAATTAGTGCAAGTACGAGAATAATAGGAAATATCCAACTGTTTTTCTTTTCCCAAATCTTTATTAATTCATTTTGTACTAACCCAATCATTTTGTTTCCTCCTCTCTCTTTTGATTGGTAATTTCTAAGAAGCGATCTTCTAACGTTGCTTTTACTACATAAATTCCGTACACAGCAAAGTTGTTTTCAACAAAAAGCTTATTAACTAATGGAATTGTCTCTTTTCCCAACTTCACGACCAAATCTCTTCCCTTTACAGTGATTATTTCTACCTTGACCTCACTATTCGCAAGGAGATCCACAGCCTTTTCTGGTTCCTCTAATTCAAATGTTACTTCCCTTAGACTTACTTCTTCCTCAGAAACTGTTTCATCCATTTTTGAAATATGAATTAATTTTCCTTTTTCAATGATGGCAAACCGATGACACATCAACTGCATTTCTGATAAAAGATGGGAGGATACCAAAACAGAGATTCCTTGACTTGCTAACAAATGCAAATAATCTCTAAACTCACGAATTCCTTGAGGATCTAAGCCATTTGTCGGTTCATCTAGGATAAGAATGGCCGGTTTATGTAATAACGCCTGCGCTACCCCTAGGCGTTGTCTCATACCTAGCGAATAGGTTTTTACTTTTTGATGAATGGCATTTTCTAATCCTACTAGATTAATAACTTCATTAAATCGCTCCTCCGATATCGATTCCTTCGCCATTCTGGCATAATGCTTCAGATTCTTATATCCACTCATATATTTATAGAACTCTGGATTTTCTACAATCGCCCCTATACTACTCATCGCTTCTGAAAAGTTATTATCTAGATTATAATTATCGATAATGACATTTCCGTTCGTTCTATTAATTAGGCTAACTATCATACGAATAATCGTTGTCTTACCGGCTCCATTTGGTCCTAACAGCCCAAATATTTCTCCTTTTTCCACAGAAAAACTAACATCATCAACAATATTCCTTCCTTTGATTCTCTTTGTGAGATTTTTAACCTCTAATGCATTTAAGCTCATCTTTTTCTCCCTTCTATATCGCAGCTTTAAACTTATTCCGCTCCCCCACAAGATGTATTAATACACTTTTCTTTTACTAATACGATATTTTTTAAAGAAAGTTTCAATAACTTCATTTTTTTTGGAAAATAACTTACAATCCGCTCTTTATTTTTCATCCATTTTTCTCTTCGCAAATGCGAATTTACCAAAAAACAGTCAAAAACCGTTTCCTCTTATTTTTCAAAAGAAAACGGTTGTGGATAAGCTTATTTGAATTTGTCTTTGTCTATTCAAACAGTGGTTGTTGATAAATTGTTGATAAGTTCTTGGACTGCAGAATATTCATAGCCAAGATCTGTTGCTACTGGAGCATAGGTAACTTTTCCACCAAAGGTATTTACTCCTTGTTTAATAGCATAATTACTTTCGATTGCTGCAGTTACGCCAAGATTTGCAATTTGAAGTGCATATGGCATCGTTACGTTCGTTAAGGCAATCGTAGATGTTCTTGGAACTGCTCCAGGCATATTTGCTACCGCATAATGCACCACGCCATGCTTCACATAGGTAGGGTTATCATGTGTTGTAATATGATCTACAGTTTCAAAAATGCCGCCTTGGTCAATTGCCACATCCACGATAACAGAGCCTGGCGCCATCTTTTTCACCATTTCTTCTGTCACAAGTTTCGGAGCTTTTGCACCTGGAATCAATACTGCACCAATCACTAAATCTGCATTCACAACAGCATCTTCAATATTTGCGGGGTTGGAAATAACCGTGCTTAGGCTTGAACCAAATTGATTGTCTAGTTCTCTTAATCTCTCAGGATTTAAGTCTAATAATGTTACATTTGCTCCTAATCCAATCGCAATTTTCGCTGCATTCATACCAACAATACCGCCGCCGACGATTGTTACATTACCCTTTTTCACACCAGGAACACCCGCTAATAAGATTCCTTTTCCTCCATGAGGCTTTTCTAAGAACTGCGCGCCAATTTGGACAGCCATTCTTCCAGCAACCTCACTCATCGGTGTGAGTAGTGGTAATTTACCATTTACTTCAATCGTTTCATACGCTATTCCAATTACACCATTTTCCGTTAAAGCCTTAGCTAGTTCCGGTTCTGCTGCTAAATGTAAGTACGTAAATAAAATAAGTCCTTTGCGGAAATACTGATATTCGGACGCTAAAGGTTCTTTTACTTTTATAATCATTTCTGCTGTATTCCATACTTGAGCTGCTGAGTCGATTATCTTCGCACCTGCTGCAGCATATTCTTCATCTGTAAAGCCACTGCCAGATCCTGCATTTTGTTCTACTAATATTTCGTGGCCACCATTTTTTAAATAAGACACACCGGAAGGAGTAATCGCGACTCTATTTTCATTATTTTTAATTTCCTTTGGGATACCAATAATCATTAGAATTCCTCCTTGTTATAAAATCTAACATAAACTGTTAGATATCTTACTATTATAATAGGACGAATTCTGAAAATTATCTTTGTTAAAATTAATGAAACAAAAACCGTTCATTTGTGAAAAAACACAAACTGAAAAGAGGAAGAGATTACTGACTATTTTCTTTCTGCCAATGCATTAATTTTAGATCTAAATAAATCATAAACTTTTGACTAGGAACCGATAGATCAACTTCCATGATTTCTACCATCCGCTTTAAGCGATATGCAAGAGTGTTAGGATGAATATGCAAACGCGCAGCAGTCTTTTGTATACTTTCACTTTCGTCTAAATACGCCTCAAGAGTTGCTAATAATTCCGTATTATGCGTTTTATCATATTCTTTTAGATTTCGAATAGCGATATTTTCTGATCCATCCTGCCTTCTTTTTTCTAAAAGGATATCTAGAAACTGATAAATACCTAGTTCTTGATAATGATAAAAAGCAGCCGCTTCTGGAAATTTCTCTCGTACCTCCAAGACCGTTCTAGCTTCTCTAAAGCTCTTTGGTACATCGCTATACTGTTTGTAAATTCCACCAAATGAGCCTTTTACCTCTTTAATCGAAAATCTTTCTTCTAGGTTCTCTTGGAAACTACAGATAAATTTTTTAAAACAGGCAATTGAATTCCGATTATCTTCAAGAGGCGTTGCCAAAATAACCAATTCATTATCATCAATAGTTGAAAATGAAATTTTCACATCCTGTGATACTTTCAATAGATAGAGGATGTGCTTTTCTATTTCCTTTGTAATTATTTTGGAAAACGGAAAAATCATTACCGTAAAACAGGCTAAAGAAGGCATCCCAATTTCTTTTAGTTTTTCGTTCACATCTTCCACTTTCACATATCCCGTTAACATTCTCCAAAAGAATTCTTGGTTATCCTGCAAAGTGGGCGTTTTATTTGTAGCGAAGCGAGACAAAAGATGACGAGCTACCGATGCTGCATTCTCTAAGAACCCCATTTTTTCCTCTGTTAAAGGGTTTCCCATTTCGATAGCCCAAATGTACCCAATTACCTCTTCCCTTCTCCAAATAGAAACAGCCACCCGATTTCCAAGACCAATTTCTTTTTTTCCTTTAATCCGAATCGGCTTTTTACTTTGAAGAAGCTGTGGAATTACGCCATCCTTCCAAAAGCGATTGATTACTTTCTCTGGAACTCTGCGACTAATAATGGTAGAAATTCTAACCATATCCGTTTCTTCGTCATGGCTGCTGTACACTAGCACACGATGATGAGGGTCCTCCAATGTAATCGGGCATCCTAATAGTTCACTAACATGATCTACAAAGCTTTCGAGGGAATCATACATATCCCTTCTAAACGGATTGCGCGGCTCGCTCGTCATTCATCTACTCCTCTCCAAAACACAATCTAAATTGTTCCGAACATTATCTCTTTCTATTTTATCGTGTTTGGAAGGTATTCAACAATAAGAATCTTTAGAAAAATAAACAAACTAGCTTTTCTTCTCCTTCATCACCTGCGAACCAATCAATCCTATTATTAATACAATAATGGACGCCATACTATAATCCTTAAAGAAGGTAGTAAATGGTATATCTAAAAACATAAAGACCAAAGTTATTAATCTGCCAACCATTAAAACCAACCCAATGATAAGCAGCCAATTAAATATTTTTTCTAAAAGCATCATCTGAAAATTCTCCTTTATCAACTAATACCTTCTATAGATATTACTTCATTTTTACAGCTACTTTTTTTAACGTTATTCGATTTATCCAAAGCACAAGTAGAATCAACATGATTGTTCCTAAAAAGGATTGCACAACCGAAAATTCGTGGCCGTTAAAAAAGAGGAGTTTCCCCAAAAGCCCCTTTAATTCAAATGCCCAAAATCTATCTATAACAGAAAGAACGAGAACTGCTAAAGCAATATATCCCATACCTATCAGTACACCGAAACGGTAAAATCCTGCTCCTATTAACCACCCCACCACAAAGTATCCAACTACAGTTAAGCTGTAAATAAAATAGAGGAGTAGCCAAGATGGATTTTGCCCCAAATATGTCTCCATATGAATAATGGAAACAAATTCTTTTTCTATCAAAGCAATCAAGAAACCAACAAACATTATGCTAAAAGAAACAAGTACAGACGAAAGCGCCTGCCCATAAAAATAGTTCTTTCTTGGAATCCCTTGTTTCACATAAAAAGTTAAGAAGGCAGATACAGACATAATCCCTACTATCAACATAAATATCTTAATTGGTTCATAGACGAAAGGAAGGAATCCTTGCTGAATGAATTTCTCATCTTTAATAAAATAGCGCAAAATACTATAGACAATAAAAACAATTGGGATAACCCATAATGCCCAAGTGAATTTTAGCCAGGACAAATCCAGTGCAATTTTAATAATATTATTTTTGGATTTCATACTCTTCCTCCTCCTTCGTTAAGTGGATAAATAAATCCTGCAAGGAAACAGGCCCGATTTCTAACCCTTTCATTCTCGCTTGTTCCCTGTCTTGATCTGTTAGTTCTTCATACACCATAACGGATTTCGTCCCACCTAAGGTTTGTGAATTAAGGTGTACCATGTCTTGGACAAACTCATCTACCGCCTGTTTAGAGCCCGTGACAGCTGCTCCCTTCTCTAATAAAAGATCGATTGGCTCCTTTATGATTACTTCTCCTTTTTTAAGAATCACCACTTCTTCAAATAAATAATCCATTTCGGATACTAGATGTGTCGATAGAATAATTGTCCGAGGAAAACGCTCGTAATCTGCCAGTACTTCTTTATAGAACTTTTCCCTTGTTGGGGCATCCATACCATTGTAAGCTTCATCAAAGATAGTAATTTTTGATCTACTAGCTAATCCTAAGGTGACATTAAGAGCTGATTGCATTCCCTTTGATAATTTTGATACATACTTATCTAAAGGTAATTTGAATAGCTTCACTAACTCTAATGCATATTGGCGATCGAAATTAGGGCGATATCTCTCTACTGCTTCAATCACTCCCTTCACCTTTTCTGTTTCTGTGCTATAGTCTTTTTCATAAACAAAGTTCACCTCTGACATAATGGCAGCATTTTCGAAAGGCTCCTGCCCGGCAATAGCTATGGATCCAGTTGTTGGCTGAGTAAAAGACGCTAGTAAAGATAATAACGTAGACTTCCCAGCCCCGTTCCTGCCAATAAGTCCGTATATTTTATTTCCTTCTAAATGCATGCTGACATCCTTTAACGCTTGGTATCTCCCAAATCTCACAGAAACTTGGTTCATCTTTATGTCAAAACTCATAGTTAATCACTTCCTTTTAATTGATTCATCATATTTGTAATATCTTCTTTTGAGAGACCTAATTTTTTTGCCTCCTCGATCATGGGAAGTAAATATTGATCAAGAAATTGGTCTTTTCTCTGGGATAACAATTTTTCTTTTGCTCCCTCTGCCACAAACATCCCTACACCCCTTTTTTTATAAATAATCCCATTCTCGACAAGTAAATTGATTCCTTTAGATATCGTTAAATGATTGATTTTATAAAAATTAACAAGCTGTGTAGTCGAAGGGATTTGTTCATTTCCCTTTAACTGTTCGTTAACAATCTGATCTTCTATAAGCTCTTTTATTTGCAAAAAGATTGGCTTGTTGTCATTAAATGGTGTGTTCAATGAATGATCACCGCCTTTCTCCCTTTACTGTTATATGGTTATATAGTTATGTATATAACCATATATGATTTGTTATTTTCAGTCAATAGGTGATTGCCAATTTTTTAGTGGTTTTTTTCTAGCGGTATAGCAAAAACGAAATACCTTATCATTTTACAAATTAAAAAGACCTTTTTAAAAGAGTATTCCTCCTTTAAAAAGGTCTTTATCTTTACTATATATTCTGTTTAATAGACCTTGCTTCCATTAATATTCTTGTTTCCTTTAGCCTCTGCATATTGTAAGAAGATTCCTGCATTAATGTTTCATCCAAATAGGCAGGATGGGTCATTACTTCAATGCTTTTTCCGTCCTCTATACGTTCTGACAATTTTTCAAAATAGCTATCTACAATACCATCACCATAGAAATCATCGAAAAAGACATCGGTTAATGTATAAATATCCGTAAAATGAGCTCCCGCATTTCTTACAGGTAAACCGTATTTTTCAGAAAGCTTTTTTATTACTGGATAAAATTCCTTTATTCCATGCACATGATGATGGCTGTCTAAATGCGATGGAGTAATGTCGGCATCTAAGCATTTTTCAATTTGCGCTGTCCATTCCCTTTCTAAATCATCCAAGCTTATCGCAAACGGATTTCCGTAGACAAAGATTTGCTTTTTAAAATTCCCCACTTCATCTACGAGGCTCGGAACATCTTCTAATATTGGTTTTCCCCATGTTAAAACAAGATGGACACCTACTTTTAAAGACGGCGTATCCTTTGCCAAGCAAATGGCATGCTTGGTTGCCTTGGCATTCATCATCATCGTGGCAGAAGTAACAATTCCTTTGAGATGAGAATCAATAATTCCATAGTTGACTCCTCGACTAAGACCAAAATCATCTGCATTAATCATTACTTTTGTCATGAATTCGTCTCCTTTCAAAGCCTATAGAGCCTTGAAATTCTATTTACTCAGCTCTGCTTTTTTTATACGAACACTTTTTTCTGAAAAAAACTGTGGTAAATATGCTTTATGCGCTTCTAGCATTTCATCTAGAATTAGCTTTGCTACTCGATCGCTTGGCACAAGTGGATTAATGGTCATGGCAAGCAACGCTTTCTCATAATCACCAGAAATAGCCGCTTCAATAGCCACCCTTTCAAAGGATTTGATTTGCATTACTAATCCTTGAACCGCTATTGGAAGTTCACCAACTGTGATTGGCTTCGGTCCGTCTTTTGTAATGATACAGCTTACTTCCACTGCTGATTCATATGGAATTCCAGTAATTGCCCCATGGTTCACTGTATTAACTGCCTGGATATCACATTTATCCAAATACATAGAACGAATCAGACGTACAGCAGCATCACTATAGTAAGCGCCTCCACGTTTTTCTAACTGAGGAGGCTTAATCGTAAGTTCTGGATCTTTATATAATTCAAATAATCCATCTTCTAATTTTTGCACCACTTCAGCACGTGTTTCCCCTTTTTCTGCATCCTTTAGCTCCTGTGCAAGTACATCTCCTGTTTTATAATAATAGTTGTGATAAGGGCACGGAAATAAATTTAATCCTCTTAAAAACGCAGGCTCCCAGCCCATCGCGTGAATATTTTGCATCGTAATTGCTTTTTCAGGATCTGTTATTAATTCGATTATTTCCTTCTTCACACTTTTACCGTCCACAAAAACATCTAGACCGTAGACCATATGATTTAGTCCAGCGAAGTCTATTCTTACTCTTGAAGGGTCGACATTCAATAGATCTGCAACTCCTCGTTCCATCCCAATCGGTACATTGCATAAACCAACTACTTTTGAAATCCCACTGTAGCGAAGTACTGCTTCTGTTACCATTCCAGCCGGATTTGTAAAGTTGATTAACCAAGCATTAGGACAAAGCTCTTCCATTTCTTTCGCTATTTCCAAAATAACCGGAATGGTCCGAAAAGCTTTAAATAATCCGCCAGGTCCATTTGTCTCTTGACCAATCACACCATGCTGCAAGGGAATTTTCTCATCAAGTGCTCTTGCTGCAAGCTGACCTACCCGCAATTGGGTTGTAACAAAGTCAGCATCTACAAGTGCCTTTTTTCTATCTAATGTAAGAAAAATATCGATAGAAACTCCGGCCTTCTCTACCATTCTACGCGCTAATTCTCCGACTATTTCCAACTTTTCTTTGCCTTCCTCAATATCCACAAGCCATATTTCCTTTACAGGCAACTCTTTATGGTATTTAATAAAGCCCTCGATTAGTTCCGGCGTATAACTTGAGCCACCACCAATTGTAACTATTTTTAAGCCATGACTCATTCTGCCATCCCCTTTCTTGTTGTCCCTTGCAAAAATTCTTCTCGCAATTCAATAATCTCAAGAGCAAGGTCTTTCAATGTCATTGCAGTCATTAAGTGATCTTGTGCATGGATAAGGATAATCGGAATCGTAAATTGGTCCCCACCAGCCTCCAGATGGAGTAATTTTGTCTGAATTTTATGAGCCTCTGATAGTTCTTTATCCGACTCTGTTAACTTCTGTTTGGCAGCATGAAAATCCTTTTTTTTCGCATCCTGTATGGCTTCCATCGCAAAGCTTCTCGCATTTCCGCTATGTAAAATCAGCTGAAAGGAAAGTTGGTATAATTCTTCCGTATTCACCTTATTTCCCTACTTTCTTTTAGATACTTACAGAATCGGAGTCTTTTGTAAGCTCTGTTTTATTTTTGGAATCAATTTTGACCTGTGCATAAACAAATGGTAAATAAACAAATGTCGATATAAATAAATTTAAAGCAGCCAAACCAGCCCCCATAAAACTCCCCCCCGTTGCCAAGTATCCACCGACTATCGGAGGCGTTACCCAAGGAATTTTCGCAGTTACTGGTGGAACGATTCCATAGTCTACTGCAAGATAAGAGATAATAGTGGTAATAACAGGGCCAATGACAAACGGAATAAACCAAATCGGATTTAAAACAATTGGTAAGCCAAAAAGGATGGGTTCATTAATTTGAAAAACTCCTGGTGCCCCACCAAGACCAATCATCTGTTTATACCGTTTTCTTCCAGCAATAATCATAGCAATAATTAATCCTAAGGTTGCGCCTGATCCTCCTAAATACACAAACGCGTCAAGGAAAGATCCAGCAAGTATATGATATTCCCCTAGTGCTTGAACTCCAGCTTGCGCTAAATCAATGTTTTCAGCACCTGTTTTTTCAAATAAAGGTGTCGTAATTCCTCCCAATATATTGGGACCATGTAAACCAACCATCCAGAATAAATGAACAAGCAAAACAATTAATATCGCAAAAGGAAGGGAGTCAACAGCATTTGTTAATGGAGAAACAATAACCGTATTTAACCAATCATTTAGGACCTTTCCATCTGTTACCATTCTGAATACTACACCAAATAGTCCTACTAGAAAAATAGTTCCCATGCCTGGCACTAACTTTGCAAAGGATTTAGAAACAGCTGGTGGCACTCCATCTGGCATTTTTATCACTAAAGCCTTAATTTTAGATAAACGTAAGAAAATTTCGGTAGCGATCAATGCTACGATAATAGCTGTAAAAAGGGCTGTTGCGTTGAAATAGTTAACCGATACTAACCCCCAGATTCCACCTGCAACGGTTTCAGTCGCAGCTTCATCTATTGGTAACGTTACATTGGCTGTTTGGGGCAATAACAAGAAAAAACAGGCTGCGGAAATGAGCATTGCTTCAAAGCCTTCATCTCCGTAGGATCTAGCTAATTTATAGGAAATACCAAATACTGCAAATACAGAAAGAAACGCAAATGTTCCAAACCATATATCCCCACCTAAAGTGGACCAATTAGGACCAAATATCGCTTCCATCATTCTTCCATAAGGAGGAATAATTTGCCCTAGATTATTAAAAAGTACTGCAAAGGAACCTACAATGGTAATAGCAATCATTCCAATTAATGTATCCCTAATCGCAAGCAGATGCCTTTGATTACCAAGTTTCAACGCAAAAGGCATAATGAATTTTTCAATAAATCCCATCATTTCTTTATTCCCCCTTAATTAGAGTAGTGGCTTGTTCCAACACTTTTTCACCATTGCATAATCCATAGTCCTGCGGATTGATGGTTGCGACAGGGATACCTTTTTGATCTCCTGCTTTTTTTACTTGCGGTAAAAGAAATCGTACTTGAGGACCTAGTAAAACTACATCAGCATTCTCTATCTCGTTGTTCACTTCAGATGCTGCTATTGCCCAAATTTTGCAATCTATTCCTTGGTTTTTGGCGCTTTGCTCCATTTTTGAAACTAATAAACTTGTAGACATTCCAGCTGAACAACATAGTAAAATATTCAATCATTCATCCCCTTTTAATTGATAGATTATTCTGATTTTTAAACATAAAAAAATAGTTTCCTTGTCATCCATTCCCTACTTACAATTTCCTTTCAACCAGCCACCCTTTCCTAAGTGAGATAAAGAAAATCTAAAAGCTTATAACCATATTGTAATAACAAATTATCTATATTTCAATATATTTTTTATTTGTCATTACAAATTTATTAATTGTTTGCTTATTAAGAATAGAAAAGATATTCTATAACTAGGGACATTATGGAGGGAAACGATTGTGGAAGAACTAAACAAAGAAGCTGCACTACACTCAATTGTAAAAGAGTCTATTATCAACATGATCAAGAGTGGGGAATATCAGCCAAACACCAAATTGCCAACAGAAGCAGAATTTTGTAAAACGTTTGGGGTTAGTAGAACAACCATCCGCACAGCACTCCAACAGCTAACGGTGGAAGGATATGTATACCGAGTACAAGGGAAAGGTACCTTTGTTGCAGAAAATAAAGTAAAACAATCTTTAACTAGTACGGTCGAACAGTTCTCTGAACAAATTATGATGCAGGGGAAAGACCCATCTATTAAAGTACTGCAGCTTAAGGTAATTGAAGCTACAGACTTTCTCGCCAAACAATTCAAACAAAAAATTGGAGATCCTGTTAACTGCCTAGAACGTATGAGGTATGTAAATAATGCTCCTCTTCAATATGAAATCTCCTATCTTCCCTGGTACAAAGTGCCTGGATTAGATAGCGCAGCATGTGAAAGATCGTTATATAAGATGCTTGAAACGAAATACAATATTAAGATAAGCAAAACAGTAGAGCATCTAGAATTAATTTTGGCCGATGACACAATTTCCAGAAAGCTTGAAATACCTTCTGGATCCCCATGCTTTTCTCTTGAAACCTTTGCCTATGCCGATGATGAAACAGCTATTGAATATTCAAGGACCATTTACAGAGGGGACAGAGCACACTTTATTATTGAACGAAATTATTGATTGTTTGAGACAAATAGATATTTGTTATTACAAATAATAGGTAGTATTTTATATTTTCACCTATCGAACTATAAACTATTTCCTTAAAAAAGGGTGATGAAAATTAATAGATTCTCTCTTGCAACTATATTAACCATTTTTCTTTTTATTTTATTTATTATGGATATGATTACAAAAAGACTTTTTGTAATTGCCTTTATTCCTTTGAGCATTTGGGTGCTATTTATTGGTGTCTCTGAATTAAAAAAAACATTAAAAAGTAGAAATACTATTGAAGAAGACGCAAATAAGCTTAAAGACTTGTTAGAGAAAAAAATTGAATAAAACTCTCCAGAAGGTTAGTGAAAATACAGAGAGAAGTAATTAATATTTTATTATTTTTGGCAATAGTTAACATAATCTGTTCTATCCACACCAATCAAAAAAGAAAAAGGCGGAATTCGTCCATGTTAGGACAAATTTCGCCTTTTTACTCATACATCTACATCCTACCTCATTTTATAATGATTTAATTTAAAGAAGGGCGTTCTACGAGATTACCAAAGAGTGAATTAGAATTAGGAATAGCAGCTGTCAAAGAAGAAAAACAGCAAAATCTTGATGAAAAACGTTATTATCCGCTCATCAAACAATCTTTTCCACAATGAATCCCCCATACAAACGTACCTCCATAAAAAAATCCTTCTTATCCCATTTACTTTTCCACAAAACCACCTGAATAACCATGTTATCCCTGACTTATCCACATTACATATTAACTTACCCACAAAAAACCGATTTTCCTCTGTCATTGTAGACTCAGTACTAATCGGTCCTTCCTCTATTCTATTAATTTTGATTCAACATTTGAAATGACTTTATTTTCACTAAACGACTAACTAACACTAATCCAATAATAGATCCCGCAAAACTGCTGACAGCAAAGGATGGCAGGTAAAATAATGCACCTGTTTTTGTGCCTAACAATACGGAAGCATAAGGAACAGCCACTAAGGAAGCAATGATGCCAGTTCCAATGAATTCTCCTAGAGCTGCTAAAATCGGCTTTGATGTTTTATGGAATAAATAGCCTGCAAGAAGGGCACCAATCATACTCCCTGGAAAGGCTAGTAAAGAACCTGTTCCTAACAAATTCCTTAACAAAGAAGTAGTAAAGGCAATTATTACTGCCGGAATGGGACCAAGTATTACGCCCGCTATTACATTTAACGCATGTTGAACTGGGTATGCTTTGGCAATACCTGCCGGAAACCAAAGAAGCGTTGAGCCATATGTGCCAATCGCTGTAAACATAGCCATCAACACTAGTAGTTTTGTTCTTTTCATATTCTATTCCACCTCTTCATCATTTTAAGCATAAAAGTAACTGCACTGACTGATATACAGGAAAGAATAAGCGCTAAAGTCTGTTTGCACTCTGACCTTTTCCACACAACAAAAAAGCCAGATCTAAACAGACCTGACTGATAAAGTCAAAAAGAAATAGAGTAATCCGCTACTTCCCTACGCTGGTATGATCCAGATCAGGTCTTTAGGGTTAAAAAACGAACAAGTTTTTCTCTCAGCCATCAACTGGCACCCCTAGTAGTCAATATATGCTTATGTTCTTTATTGTAACTTATTTCCTTTATAACGAAAAGCACTATTTTCCTGGCTTTAAAGGTGTGAGGGCAACTTCTCGTAGAAGCGTTCGCCTAATTAGCTGGATTACATCTAGGTTCCTTTACTCCTTTGACAATTTATCCACAAACTGCATGTCGATTAATTCGTCGTATTTATATCCTTCTGTATAGACACCTGTTTTTTCTACAACGTCCATTGGTTTTGCAACAGATTCTTCGGAAATATAGCCATCTTTACTCCATAGTTCATCTTTATAGGCTCGATCTAATGATGCTTGTAGACTTTCCTCTGAGGTTGATGGGAATTCTGCTTTTAGCACTTGCATGGAAAGCTCTGGATCATCCTCTACTTTCTTTAATCCCTTTAATACTGCTCTGACAAAGCTTTCGACTACTTCTGGCTCTTTTTCTATTGTAGATTTTTTGACACTGACAACGGAATACGGATAATCTCCTAAACTAGGAAAGCTATAAAAAGGTTCTTCCCAGACTCCTTTGTTTATCCCCTCTGTAATTTGTGGTTCTCCTCCATTTGCAATATCTGCATTTCCAGATTCCACTAAGGATACAACGGCACTTGCATCAGCTGGTTCTTCTAGTTTTACATCTTTTTCAGGATCCAATCCTAACTCCATTAACAACCATCTTGTTAAAAGGTTGGGACTCCCGCCATATCGACCAGCTGCAATCGTTTTTCCTTTTAAATAATTTGCCAGCTCTTCTTCATTCGTACTATCAACCGGTTCATCTGAACTTCCCATCAAATAGACATTCGCTCGATTTACAACATTGACGACAGACTGAATAGGGTCGGAGCTTCCAAGGTTAGCCATTTGAACAGAATCAGGTCCACCCAAAACTCCCCAAGCATCTCCACTAACAACAGATGTAACATGGGCTCCTCCTGTTGCCGTTATAACCTCTACCTCCAGTCCCTCTTCTTCAAAATAACCTTCTTCAATCGCAACATATATTGGCAGGTATCCAATCAAGTGAACTGGCTCAGAGATCACAAGCTTTCGTAAACCATCCTTCGTTTCCTTTGCCCCTTCATTTGAACTACAGCCAGCAAGGACCAACACGATACTAAGACAAGCAAGTAGAAAAAGCCTGCACTTTTTCAAAGGTAATGCCCCCTTTTTCATATATAAATAGAATGGGAAATTTATTAGTGGAATGAAAAATGAAGATGAATACAGAAGTGTAATGTGGATGATGGAATTATATATTCTATTTCATATATATGGAACATTTTTTCACATTATGTGCTTTCTAAAAGGAAAATATCTTATTCGACATTTCTCCCTTTTAAAAGAAACTTTTCTATCCATACTGTAGCAAAGTACATAACAATGGAAAGGATAGACAATACCGCTACTCCAACCCAAACAAGATTAATATTCATAATTTGACCGGCATATAGAATCATTCTGCCAATACCTTGTCTAGAGCTAATAAATTCACCGACGATGGTACCAGCCAAAGCTAAGGCAATGTTTATTTTCAAACTACTTACAATCCATGGCATCGTAGTTGGTACGACTACTTTTGTGAAGACATGCCATCTCTTTGCTCCGAGAGAGTACAATAATTTTTCTAAATCCTTATCAACTGCTTTCACACCACTATATGCTGCAAGAGCTGTTGTAATAATAGTCATCATAAAAGCGAGCACTACTTTGGAGCCAAAGCCTATTCCAAATAAAATAACTAGAACAGGTGCCAAGGCTAGCTTCGGTACGGCATTAAATGCAATTAAATAGGGTTCTGAAATCCGAGAATAATAGTAGGACCACCAGAAGGAAAGCCCTAATAAAGCTCCAAAAAAGGTTCCTAAGCCAAAACCAAAGATGGTTGCTCCTGATGTGTATAATAAATCGTTCCATAATGATCCTTCTGTCCAGGCTATATAACCTGTTTTCCATATGGTAGATGGGCTGCTCCAATAATAGGAATCAATGATTTTCCATTTGGAAAGCAATTCCCATGCTAGGAGAAAAATAATTCCAATGCTCCATTGTCCTATCCGAGTAAAATTCTTTCTTTTTTTCGCAATTGCTTCTTCATCCTCTATATAAAGCAATTCTGTTTTTTCCTTTGATTCCATTGCTCTTCCTCCTTTCTTATTCTGTGTCTTCAGGCGATTTTAACGCTTGTAAAACATATTCCTTTAATTGAATAAACTCCGAATCTAGTAGTGTTTGTTCATTTCGCGGCCTTGGTAAATCAATCGAAACCTTTTCCTTAATCGTTCCTGGCCTTGGTGTGAGAATATATATTTCATCGGATAAAAAAATGGCTTCATCAATGTCATGGGTGATAAAGAGAATCGTTTTCTTAAAATCTCCCCATATTTGTAAAAGCCATTCCTGCATAAGCAATCTTGTTTGGGCATCTAATGCGCCAAAAGGTTCATCCAATAAAATAACGTCTTGATCATACAGCAAAGTTCGTAACAAAGCTGCCCGCTGTCTCATTCCTCCAGATAATTCCTCTGGGAAATGTTTCTCAAATCCTTCTAATCCGTATCTCTCCAACAAAGGCAATGCCCTTTTGATTGCCTCTTTTTTCGGAACACCTTTTACTTCTAAGCCTAATATCACATTATGCAGAATATTTCTCCATGGCAGGAGCAAATCTTTTTGCAGCATATAGCCGACATGCCCACTTTTCCCAACGATGTCTTTCCCGTCTAACAGGACATTACCTGTAGATGGCTTTATTAATCCAGCAATAATATTAAATAAGGTTGATTTTCCACAACCACTTGGACCGATTATGCTGACAAATTTCCCCTCTGGAATCTGCAAATTTGCATCCTTTAATGCGAAAAATTCCTTTCCATTTTTCCGAAAAACCTTACTACTGTTCTTAACCTCTAATTTATACAATTCGCATCCCTCCATTCTGAAATATTCATTGTTTTTAAGCATCTTTCACATAGAAATTCTAGATTTCCAATGAACGTTCCATATTTCGAAATTAATTCTTGCTATACTATATGTAAAAATAGGCGAATGGGATAATTAATATAGAAAAAAAGCAATCTGTTAAAAAAATCCACCTCTCTTCTTTTTTAATAATCTGAAAATTTTAATAAACACAAATGATTTCTGTGTTAAAATGAACTTATATTTTTTACAAGAACTGGAGTCCTGTACATGTTACAAAAAATGAATGCTTTTCTTGGAAAGTGGATGCCGCTGTTAACCCCTGTGAGTGTAGTCATAGGTGTATTACTAGCTGGTGTATTGCATCATGTTGCTTTCTTAGTACCCTGGATTTTTGCGGTTATGACTTTTGTAGGTAGCCTGACATCTAACTTTAAATCGGTGAAATATACAATTACTCACCCGCTATCTTTACTGTTAACACTGGCAATTCTTCATATCATCACTCCTTTATGGGCCTTTATGATTGGACATCTATTTTTCCAAGGGGATGCCTATACCATTACTGGTCTTACTTTGGCTGTTGTTATTCCTACTGGGATTACGAGTGTTATTTGGGTTAGCCTATATAAAGGAAATATTGCACTAACGCTAGCTATTATCCTGCTCGACACCTTGCTTTCTCCATTTCTTGTGCCTTTGAGTATGAGTCTATTCGTTGGAGAGGCTGTGCAGCTAGAGGTTTGGGGAATGATGAAGGGGCTACTTGGAATGATTGTATTGCCATCTATTGCTGGTATGGTTTTCAATCAGTTTTCCAAGGAAAAAGCAAAAGTATGGAATCAAACACTTTCCCCCTTTTCCAAAATCGGGCTCGCGCTTGTTGTTAGTATTAATAGTTCTGTCGTTGCCCCTTACTTGCGGAATATTGATATAAAGTTTCTTCAAGTGGCACTTACTGTTTTTATCATTGCACTTTCTGGTTACTTTTTCGCTTGGATATTAGGAATGCTAACAAAACGAAGCAAAGAGGAGATCATTGCCATGATTTATTCTGGGGGCATGAGAAACATTAGTGCGGGGGCCGTACTGGCTGTAAGCTTCTTTCCTCCTGCTGTGGCCGTTCCCGTTGTGATTGGCATGCTATTCCAACAAATCTTAGCAGCGTTATACGGATACTTTATCAAAATAGTGTATGAGAAACCTTTCATTGGAAAAGTAAAGGAAGGGAAAATTTCGTAAATTCATTCAAAAGAAAGTAGGATAACTCTCTTTATAGAGAAAGTTACCCTATTTTTTTATTTCCATAATTCGCCTTGTAAAAGCCTCTCTCTCTTTTTCATCCCAGAAACAAAAGGATGTCCTTTCACATAATATCTGAGCGGCATAGAGGTCCATTCCTCTTTATTTGGAATCCCGATTCTCGGCGATGCCACTATTTGTGCTGGTGTTTTTCCATCTGCAATAAATAAAGAACTTTCATTTATTAAAGCTCCATCTAAAATCTTTGTGATATCCATTGCTTTCGTTAATTTCCCCGGCCCATTACAGATTGTTACACCAGTAGTCTTTCGATTCCGTTCCATCCATTCTATTCCATCAAGCGGTTCAATTGCTCGAATCAAAACAGCCTGAGGATCTCCCACTTCTTTCGTTACAATATTTAGCATATGGTGGGTATGCATCGTGTAAATATAGATTGTCCCACCTATTTTATACATTGATTCTAACCTAGGCGTTCGTCTTCCAGCATAGCTATGGCAGGCCATATCCTCCACACCAACATAAGCCTCTGTCTCTACAATATAGCCACTATACAAATGATTTGGAGTCTGATGAATTAGAATCTTCCCTAAAAGTTGTCTTGCTATTTCCTCAGTTGACTGGTTTATGTAATCAATCATTATCCTTCTCCTCATTTATTTCTTATAGTATACGTTTCTTTTCCCCAAAAAAGAAAGAATCATCCCTTTAGTTAAGTTAAAGAGATGATTCCTTTTCTTCAAGCTATTATTGCTCAATAGGTTCTTTCTGTTTCGCTAAAGCAGCTAATCCTGCCTGATTCAACGTATTCCATGGTTTATTAAAATGTGGTTGAAAGAAGAAATCGATAAAACCTAATTCTTCGATTGTCATTTTTGTTTGGATACATACAGATAAAGTATTCATCATTTGTGTAACATCCGCTTTTGAAATCAACTGGGCACCTAAAATTTGTCTTGTCTCTTGATGGAATAGGACTTTTAAGCGAATTTCATGGAATGTTGGCATAAATTCTGGACGATCATTATCGATTACTTCTACCACTTCATAAGGAATCTTATTAAGCTTTGCAGTAACTTCTGTTAACCCAGTAGATGCCATATTTAAGCCAAAAATATGCAATCCTGAAGTACCTTGTGTCCCCATATACTTTAATAGCTGCCCCGCTATATTATGGCCTACTAATGTTCCCATTCGAACCGCATTGGTCGCAAGAGGGATATAAACTTTTTCTCCTGTTGGGTTGTAATTAACAGCACAGCTGTCACCTGCTGCATAAATATCTGGGTTGCTTGATTGCATATATTCATTAATCTTAATCGCACCGTTAGGTAATAGGTCTACTTTTCCTTTTAAAAGGTTCGTATTTGGTCTAAAGCCGACACATAAGATAACTAAATCTGTTTCATATTCCCCTTTTGTTGTGTAAACCTTTGTTACTTTTCCTTGTTCATTTCCTTCAAATTTTGTTACCGTTTGTTGTAAAGCTAAGCTAATATTGTGTTCTGCAAATTCAGCCTCTACCACATCTGTAAATTCTTTATCTAAATACTTATTTAAGATGCGATCTTCACTATCAATTAACGTTACGTTTTTTCCATTTAACGCAAATGCTTCCACTAACTCGACACCAATATATCCAGCACCTATTACTGTAACGTTCTTTACATTCTTAGATCGCTCAATAATTTCATTTGCTTGGTTATAGTTTTTAGAAAGCAAAATGTTTTCTAAATTAATACCATCGATTGGCGGAATAATTGGCCAAGAGCCTGTTGTCATCACCAATTTATCATACTGATCAATCTTTTCTTCTCCTGTATTTAAGTCTTTCACACGCACTTGTTTGTTTACTGTATCAATATCCAATACTTCATGCTCCATATGCATGGTTGCTCCAAGGGATTTTAGCTCTTCTGGTGAAGAATAGAATAATTGACTAGCATCTTTCGCCACGCCACCAACATATAAAGCAATACCACAAGATAAAAAGGAAACATTATTATTTTTTTCATAAACTGTTATATCTATATTTTTATTTAAATTTGCTAACGTCTTTACTGCTGCTGTTCCAGCATGTGTACATCCAATTACAACTACTTTCATCATTTAAAAACTCCTTTTGTAATAGATTAAATGTGAAATACTTCACTTAATTAGTGAAAAAAATCACATATTTTGTGATAAGATTCACATTTCGTTCACACCTTTATTATACATCGAATATTTCTTAATGCAACTATTTTGTGATAAAATTCACAATAAAAAACGTGGGAATTAATTCCAAAACCCTGGATAGACTATTTATTGTTAGAAGATTAATAGCCAAAAAGGGACCAGAATAAAACATTCTACTCCCCTTTTATCTACATACTAAAAACATTTTTCAAGAGCTTTTAAAGTTGCTTCTACTCCTTATTATTCACCGTAATATCTACCAATTGATGAATAGATTGATCTAGTGCTTTTTCATATCCCGAAGGATCTGATAAAGCACGCCAACCTTCTTTACGTACAACAGAGAGGGCATCTTCCATTTCTTCATCCTCTATTCCAAGTTCTTTTAATAATAGAAGTGTTCTTTCCAATGCACCAATCATTCTTAGTGGTCCATAATGTTCAGGCTCTCGATACAGTCCTTTTGCACTTGTGAGAACATATCCTCCATAGTCTCTAACAAGCTCTATTACTTTCTCACTCTTGAGTGACTCCATACTTGTCAAAGGAAATTACCTCCTCTTTTAATCTGCTGTTCTTTTTTCTAGGGGATTCTTTGGAATAACCTAAACTAATTAGAAGCTCTGGTTCCATTCCATTTGGAAGTTCCAATAATTTCTTAATTGCATCTTTGTGAAAGGATCTTACCGGACAATTACCGAAGCCTAATGTATGGGTGGATAAAAGAATATATGCAGCAACTATTCCCAGATTGACAAAGCGCAGAACTTCCTCTGAATCTTTGCCCCCTTTATTTAGAGCTTCTGTTGGATTGGAACACAAAATAATAACCGCGGTTGGATTTCCTGATAGGCCAGGAGAAAATCTTTTTATTCGCTTAATCTGCTCCTTGTCCTGAACAATAATGAAATGAGATTCTTGGGCATTGCTTCCTGATGGACTATTTATGATACTTTGTTCAATTGCCTTCATTATTTCTGCAGGCAATCCGTTACTTTCTTGAAAGGACCGAGAACTTCTTCTTGTTCTAATTGCTTCCAGCACATCCAATATCTATTCCTCCTTTAAAAAGAAAAGCCTCTATTCTCTAATATATTCTTCAAATTTTCTCTTAAACTAGCAGAAGCAGCTATCGTTTCTGGTCTTGTGCATCTTCTTGCCGTATGCTCTCTCCATCCATAGTCAACACCATGCTTCTCAGGTTCGCCTGCTAAGGATACTCTGCGTCCATCATAGGTTTTACGGGAAATCATTGTCTTGTCATATTCTTCTAGCAGTTGGTCAAGATAATCAGTTTTATATTTTTCATTGTGAACGGTAACTTTTTCTGGTAGTCTTGGCTTTACGCCTCGTCTCGTCCCTTCTTTTTCATATCCTATCGATAATCCTGAAATAGCAAAAACACCTGCAGGAAGTCCAAGCTCCTCCGCAACCGCATCGGGATTGTTGCGAATAGAACCGACTGGTACACAGCCTAAACCTACTGACTCCGCAGCAACGAGTGAATTTTGCAAAGCAAGCGTTGCATCCATGGAGGAAAGGAGAAACATTTCTAGCGTATTAGATAAAAAACGATAGCCCTGTGATTCGGTAATATGTTTTAACCGATATATATCCGCACAGAAGACAAGGAATACAGGTGCCTCCTTAATAAAGGATTGGTTTCCAGATAAAGAAGCTAACCGCGCTTTTCTTTGTACATCTTTAATCGCTATAATGCTATATGCTTGCAAGTTGGAAGAGGTAGGAGCACTCCTAGCTGCAACTGTAATCGTTTGGAGGATATTAGTTGGAATATCTTTGGATTGAAATGCTCTTACTGATTCATGTGCTGTAAGAACTTCAATCGTTTCATTAAGTAAATGTTTTTCTTTTGATAATCCTTCTAACTCTATTCGCGTATTCCTTTTTCGATATTCCGTCACTTCCCCTCACCATCCTACTATTTATTAATTAGAATGCCATTCTCCATAATTAATGCTTCATCCAAATAGACAGTCGGTTTCATGACAACACTATCTATGTGAACACCAGCTGAAATAGTGCCTCCAAATGTGGCATTGCTTCCAAAAGCTACATGTATCGTTCCATATACTTTTTCATCCTCTAATACTACACCTGTAATCCTCGCCTTATCGTTTGTACCTATTCCAAATTCCCCGAGTAATCTGCCGTCCTCCTTACCTAATATATGTAATAAGGAGTCAGCATCTTTTCCATCTGCCTTCACTAAACGACCTTCCTCTATAGTAAGAGTAAGCGGGCTGCTTAGCTTTCCTATTCCAGCCACTGATCCATCAACTATAATAGTGCCAAATGCAGAACCTTCTACTGGTGCAATAAACGCCTCCCCTGATGGGAGATTGCCTGATTCCCCTGGATTTAGATACATTCCCGTACTTGCGATTCCTTGTCTCTCTGTTATATCAAACTCTAAGCTATAGCCATCTTTTTCGATTCTTACATGTCTTCCTTTTGTAAGTAAGTCTGTTACTTGTTCTGTAAGTAGTCTCACTTGTTCATAATCTGCGGAAATGGCTCCCTCTAGGAACATATCCTTCGTTATTCCTGGCATGGTCGCCAGCCTTGCTCCTGCTTCTACCGCCCTTTTTCTCGCTTGTGTATGTGTTAACGAGTGTTCAGTCACACATACAACCACATCTGCGGCTTTCATTGCTGCTGCAACGGTAGCTGGCGGCTCTTGTCCCGACTTCTCTCTTTTTTGCATAACCATTAGCATTGCTTCGGCACGTAACGCTTTGCCAGCCTCATATAATGATTCCGCTATATCCCTCTTCGCTTCATCTGCTACAATAAGAAATAACTCTCCTTCTTTTATAGCTAAACAATTTGCTAGAATGTTTTTGCCTATTCCCATCATTTTTTCATTCATTTTTCTAACCGCCCTCTTATATCATTTCTGACACTAGTTTCGCCATTAGTGCATTCGAAAGAATTACTGGTTTATCGGCTATTTCAGCGACCATCTCTCTGGCATACTCTGTATATCCCATACAATCTAACAAAATTATATCTACTTCCTTCTTCAGCTCTAAGGCTGCATTTTTAAAGTTTTCCACATCCATCTTGTATGGTGACGCAACTTTAAAAACCGGGTTCAAACCAAATGGTGCATATTTAGGAAAAGATGTTTTTATTTGGTTCTCAAGCGGCACAATTACTCCAAGCTTTCTATTGCCTACTAACGCATTGATTGTTGGGGGAATAATATGATCTGGTTCAATTAAATAGGATTTCTTTGTCTTTAATCCTGGAAAGACACCTGTGCATAACAACAATATTTGAGTTATTCCCACTTCTTCTAAATAGTAAATTTTCTCCTGTAAAATTGGCTTTATTTTTTCTCTAGACATAATCACCGATTCACTTGTTACTAACCGGGATGTTAATACATAATCACCTTCTTCAGGAAATAAATTTGTTTCAATATATTCTTTAGACATTCCATCTAATACGCCAACCTGGACAATTTCTGCTTTGTCTACATACTTCTCTAAAATAGGCGCAACATCTGATCTTGGAGCTTGACCTATTGTAATCATTCCAAGTTTCTTCATAGAAACAACTCCTTTTTATAAAGTAAAACGTCATCCTCTGTGTAGTACTAGTTAAACCAGTTAAGTTGTACTCTCATTCATTTTTAATAGCGAAAGGGAGGAAGCCACGCTCCCTCACCTCACTCTATTACTCAATCAGGATTGTGGAGAAGTAGCTTTCCCCATTGTTTGTAGCACCTTCATTGAACCATATAATGTTGTCATTCTATTAAATTCATCTTGATCATAAAATTGGCAAGTACCACTAGTTGTTTCCTTTGCAACCTCTACTGAAAAACGAACTGCATCTGCAATATCCGTTTCATGGCTAGCACCAGTGCCACATCCTGGCACAATCGATTGAGCTGTTATTGCCAATCCAATTACAGGAGCATCTGTTGCAACAGATGGCTGTAAAATAGAATTAATATGATACAAATCATTTCCATATGGTGTTATATCTTGTGAAGTAATCGGGAAGGTGATTGGGAATTTCCCTGTTGTCATTTCCATAATTCTTAATAAGTCCTCACTCACTCGAAGGATGTAACCTTCTTTAACTGTTGGAGAAAGAGCAATACCTTTATGATTAACTACTCTATTTCCTTTTGTTGTATCAATCGAAATAATACTGTCCATTTCTGGAATTACTTCATGCTTATTCATTGTTAATATGTCGACTGGAGAATCCATAAAGTCGACTGGCTCATGTGGTCTAGTTGGAGCATCTGGACAAATATGGGTAGAAACAATAACATCACCAGTTAGTACATCTCCTTTTACCTGCATATCTGCTAACTTTAGTGCAGAAGCAATGGCAGCTACTGCTCCATCTGCATCAGAAACTAATCCAATTCTGCTTGGACGTGCCCCAATGCCTCCTAGTCTTCCAATAATGCCTACTGTCGGAACGGTGCCGCCACTTGATTTACCTTTTGATCCAGGAATTGTAATTTTAATGAAATCTGTACTTCCTTTTTCCCCTGTTACTTTTACAACATCTGTTTGTACATTTGGATATTCTTTAAATAAATCCGCAACAATCTCCCCTGTTACAAATGCATTATCTAATGTTTCTAACGCTACTAAAGTTTGTTTTAATACCATACTATTCATCTCTCCCTATTATTAAAGATAAGAAATAATCTCTTTATTTATTATTTTTTCAATTGGCTTTATTAGCTTTTGGTTGCTCATCGTACTACTTAGGCGCAATTTTTCCTTCGGTACGGTTATAACAGCTACTTTCTGACCTTTTTCTATCTCGGCTGTTACAATCGGTCTTGCGGTTTTCGCATCCAGTGTCATAATAAGATCCGGAAAAGTCCCAAAGCGGTCTCCATCTTTTTCGATTGTCATATATTCGTTCCAGAAGGTCATATCATAGCAATCGTTAATGGTTACTTTTCCTACATCGAAACCACCTATGGTTTCTAAAGTAAATGCAGTTACTGTCCCTTCAGTTACAACCGATCCTCCTAATTCAGAAACAACTGCTTCAATAGCCGCTTCTCCTTTAGTAGATAACAAAGCTTTTCCTATTTGGATTGCCTGCGAAATCGCTCCCTTAGCTCCGTTTTGCTTTGCGTAACCTACTGTTATAGGATTTCTTGCCACTGCCACCAACCCGCCAGCTTCAACGGATAATTGACGAACGGTTTTCGCTGTTGTATCCAATGAACCAGAGATAAGCATTTCTACATACTTATCTCCTTTTCCACCTACAGCTGCTTGATGAGAAATATAAGTTGGAATTTCTGATAAGTTTAACGAACCCATTGTTCCAGTTGGATGGGCTCTACCGTTACAAGGAAGATCCACTACTGGTAATCCAGTCATAGATGATTGAAACCAGCCATTCACTGTCGTCCCAGCACCATTTTCATTAGTAATAATACCTTGAAGGGGTTGGTCCAGCTTACTGGCTAGTAGTTCAATTGCTTTAACATAATGGACAGGTTTTACATATTGCTCCTTTGCTGCTGGAGCACCAACTAATGAAACAGTTACAAGCAAATCTTCCTCTGCCATTTCCTCCGCCGTTTTTAAAATCGGCTGGCCTACTTCTAAAGCAAGACGACCTATCTGAAGACCATCTTCTATTTTTCCTCCTCCGCCGCCACCAAGTACGGCACCGCCATATACCGCAAACTCTACGATTTGTTTATCTAATTTTATGGTCACTTTTCATTTCCTCATTTCCCTAATTTAAATACAGAGTTAAAGAAACTATATAGTGCATCTCCGGCAATAAACCCTGCAGCCAATATACTCATTGGCGTTTCCGCTTCTTTACCTTTTTTCTTCACCCAAATTACACGAATAATAATTCCTGCTAATACAGCAATTCCTGCATATGGAGTTAATATTAATAAGCCTGTTGCAAACATAACGCCTAGTTGTCGACTTGAACCCCCAAGTATTTGGAGGATGGCACCTGGAATTGCCCAAATTAGTAATTGTCGAGCGACTTCCATTGAAGTACCTGCCTGAATAGTAGAAACATATACAGCATCAATCGGAGGGACTAGATTATTGGCAAAGTATCCTTTATATGTGATAAGCACTGTTAGTAGCGCTACTCCAAAGGCAACCAAAGACGTCATATACTGTTGCTTTCTTCCATCTATTTCATATTTTTTATCTGAGCCATTTCCTCTAAGAATATGTCCAGTTTTAAAGTCATAACCCATATCAGCAAAGGCTGGACCCGTTGCTGCACTGAAACCAGCAAGTAAAGCTAGTGCTAACGGTGGGAAACCGATCATCATTCCGATAAGAAGCGTAATAAATGCAACGGCAAACGCTGGAAACCAGCCTGAATGCATGGCTGCAATACCAACAATTAATTCATGAACAAAAGCAGCAAACGCGGCAAAAAATAAAAATCCAATCAACATGCCAACTGACATATCTGTAATAAGACCACCTGTTAAGGCAATAATTAAAGCAATAATCATATAAACAATAAATCCAATTCCTAAAGTCTTTTTAGCTACTCCAATAGGTGTTGTAAAATTGGAATCATCTTGGATATTTTCTAAAGAAGCGGCAACCTCTTGATTTTTTCCCTTTTGTTTTCTTTTATCTTTGCCGAAAATCAATAGCGCCACTTGGACTAATGCCACGATTCCAGCACCAATCATAATGCCATGGGGAATATAAAGTGCATTTACATCTACACCAAAAACAGGAATAGAATATTGACGGAATAGTAAGCCAATTCCAAACATCGTTAAAGCCCAAATGTTTCCGATAAATGCAACTCCAAAGGCAGACATCGGAATATGTAGAATGGAACCTATTATTCCAATAAGTGTTCCTATACCAAGAAGTCCTGCTCTTTTGCCTCCTTTATCTCCTGCTACTATAGCTTGTGCCGTTGCTACTCCTGGTGCCCATGTACCAGATGCAGGAAATAGTTTTGAATCAAATAATTTATATAAAATTGCTGCATCTGCAAACATAGCCAATGTAGCACCTATTAGCATCGGAATAATTAAATCGGGAGCACCTATTAAAAAAGGAATTCCTATTGGAATTAATAAGCTATTTGCAGCCCCGAATGTCGCTGCAGATATAGATGTTTGAACTAAATTTTGTCTATGGATAGACTTATATCTTTTAAACATAGTGACTGGAATTCTAGCAATCAGCATAGCAATAAGTGCACCTATGATAGATGTATTTGGCGTAACTCCTAAGGATACAATGATCTGCATCCCAATAATTGCCCCAAAAACCGCTGTAACAATTGTTAAAATAAGGGAAACGGGTTCAAATAAACGAGGGTGTTTTTTTTCTGAATCTACTTGTTTCATATACTATCCTCCAAATTTTTTTGTTTTAAAGATCAACATAAACTAATCCAATTACTGATTAAACTAGTATTTTGATTTTTTTAATAACAGAAGAGAAAACCGTTTCCTTCCAAATAGTTCATAACGAATGACACTTAACAAGACTCCATAGATTACTAGAGTAGTCCCTATTAATTGCAGGATGGAAATTTTCGTATCATATATCCAATAATCCAACAACAGTGTAATAATCGGCTGTAAATTAAGAACAACAGTAGATTTTGCTGCTCCCACTGATTGCATTGTGTTGTTCCACATTAAAGTTGTTATTCCCTGACCTATCAGAACGGATAAAAAAGCTATTAACCACATAATCAACGGTTGATTCCAATTGATATCCACACTTACCAATATAAAGGGATCAAACATTAGGCTTGCTATTAAAAAGCTATAAGTGGTAATGATTAAAGGGGAAATCCCCTTAGAAAGCATTCTTACAAAAATTAGATTACAAGAAAAAGTCACTGTTGCTCCGAATAACAAAATGTCTCCAATATTATATTGAAATCTTCCATTTGCTGATAACACGAAATAAACGCCTAAAAGTGCAATAATACTTCCTATAATTAAATTTCTAGTGATTTTTTCTTTTAATATAACTCTGGCAAGAAGTGCTGTAATAAGAGGAGCCATACTAAATATAAGTGACGCATTAGATGCTGTTGAATATTGCAAACCACTGAATAAAAAGAGTTGATTAAAAACTAGTCCAATCAAGCCTGCTAAAAAGAAGAGAATCAATTCTTTCTTTGTTACCCTTACAAAGGCGTTCATAAAAAATACAATGATTATAAAGAAGAGTGAGACCACGGTTAAGCTGAAGGCAGATAGGAACATCGATGAAAAGTTAGTCAATAATAACTGGCGTACTAAATAATTAGCGGCCCATATTACCACACAAAATACAAGAATAAAATAATGTTTCACAAAGGAAAAAACCTTCTTTCAGCATAACAACTATAAATTTTTGTCAAAACATGCTTATACTACTTCTGTAAAGGAATGGTATAATTGTGCGGCAAACTGCCCTTCTGCTTCTACTGCATCAATAATTGGCACTTTCAATTCATGACGTAATTGTTCTGCCAGTCCAATTGTAGAGAAACCTGTACAAGCAAATACAATTACCTCTGCCCCCTCATTTAGTAGAGACTTAGCAGCTTTTAAACCTTTTTCTTTTCCTTCTGCTTTCATTAGGTCTGTCGTATTTTTTACATCCTCTGGAACAGCTGAAGCAACCAAAAGTTCCCCTAAAAGCTTCTTCATAACCTCTGGTACGTCTTGTGTTATTCCTAATATTCCAACAGGCTTACCAAAGGCAAGAGCTGTTAATGCCGCAGCACTTCCTGCCCCGATTACTGGTATGGAAACTGCTTTTCTTAGTTCTTCTATTCCAGGATCTGCTGCACAGCTAATAGCAAGTATCTTTACCCCCTCTTTCTCCATCTTTTTTCCTAGTTCTACAATTTTTGGTATCGCTTCTACTTCTGAAGATTTATCATAAATACCAAGAGTTTGTTCTGGAATACATTGATTATGCGTTGGCAAGCCATATACTTCAGTAATTATTTTGCCATGTTGGTTCAAGACTGTTTTATTCTCCGTTGTGAAAACACGAATTACTCCAATCATTTCAGCACTCCTTCTTAATTAAATTTTCTGAATATTTATATTTTAACTTCTACATCTCTTTGTCACAATGTCCCGAAAAAACAAAAAACAAAAGAATCTATTGTGCTCTGGGTACAATAGATTCTTTTGTTTAGGATCCCTTAAAATTATGAAAAAAGATGCAAAAATAATATAGAAGCTTCTCTTGAAAGGAATCTAATGTTATATCTGCAATTTCCTTTATTCGATCAATTCGATATTTTACAGAATTTCGATGGATATATAACTGTTTAGCTGTTTCTTTTAAACTTCCATTTGAAGATAAGTAATAAAAAAGTGTTTTGACAAGGTCACTGTCATTTTCTTTATCATATTGAATTAACTTCCCTATTTTCCTCTCAATGACCACATCCAGATTAACATGATCCGTACTATCTAGTAACAACTTAAATATCTCAATTTCTTCATAAAAATAAATTCGTTTTCCTTTATTCAAATTGGAGCCAATCAAAATGGAATTTCTAGCTTCTAAATAGCTTAGATGAATTTCCCATAACAGAGATCTTCCTCCAAATCCCACTCGAAAATCAGTATATTTATTCATGAAAGGAACTAATTTCTCCATCCATAACTCATTTGTATCTTTCGTCAAAACCGGTTGATAAGAAAAGGCTGATAGGATGATTAGCCGATTGCCTTGTTTCTGTGTATAAATTTTATTAGCATTCGGCAGATTTATTGATTCTACTAACCTACTTATATCTTTTAAAAATGGGGAATCATCCTCTATTATATTCGTACTCTCCACCACTATTATCTCCCACATTATTTCCGGATCTAATCCCAGCTGCCTTCCTTTATTAACCACTTCCTCCTGCGGGAGAAATATACCTGCAAGTAGTTCTTCAATAAAATTCCCTCTTAGCTGATTCTCCGTATCCGCAGCTGTTTTTCTCCTCATTAATTCTAATGAAAAAACTAAACGTGCTTGTTCCACACATATTTTATCCATATCATCCAAGTATTCTTTTTCAATAAGAAATTTACCAACTCGCTCTTTGTCAACTGTAATATCCCAATCCTTTCCGTGAGTAAAATTCTCCAGCTTTGCATTCTTTGGTGAGGAAACGATTTCCTTTCCTTGTTTATCCAAAAGAATAATAGGAGCTTCTATCATTTCCGATACATTATCCGCAACCGTTTGGATTCCACTGTTTTCAAGAACTAATGTCGTTAATTTCTTATATATCTCTTCCGATCTTCTAAGTAAAGCCGCATGCTTATTCACAATTTGCTCCATGACAGCATTGGTGATATCAATATATGGAACTCCGACTGGAAGCTGAATAATAGGAAGCTTATATTTATTGCTAACCTCTATCATTTCCTGTGGCATTTCATGCAAATACCTTTCTGGCTTTATTGCTAATGCGGCAGCATTTGCATGAGATAATTTCTCCACTAGTTTAGTCAGTAAGGACAAATCATGTCTTATTGAATAGGCGGTCGTCAGTAATAGCTCTCCTTCTCTTAGCCAACCTTCGACATCTGGTACCTCCATAATATCAATATTTTGAACGCTTCTGTTTAATCCTTCCCTGCCACTTATAACTTTAGCGTCCTTTAAAACAGGCAGTCGCAATAAATCATTAACAGTAATCCCTGATTGGTTCATTCTTTATCACCTACTTATTGAATTTCTCTTGCTTCATTATGTCTATCCATGAAAAGAGGCCTCCTATTTTAATTGGAAGCCTCTATCCTTTATTCTATAATCTTTACTGCACTCTCATCGCCAAATCTCCTGTTTTTACCCAGCCTACACGAAGAATGACAAAATACAAAGGTAGTGTAATAACAATTGGAAGTATCATACCAACTGCCACATAGATTAGAAATCCATTCAATCCTTGTGTTGCCATAATGCTAATTGGTGCAATTAAGGAATTCAATCCTAATCCAGCTAATTCATACGTTGCTGTAAACCCAAATCCTAATGTAGCAATTGGTGCACAAATGACTGCTGCTACAAAAGGCGGAATGATTAACAATGGATTTTTCACAAGATTCGGAAACTGTACTTTTGGTGTAATGATTGATTGTGCAAGAAATCCTCCTAAATCATTTTGACGAAGAGACATTGCTGTAAATCCGACAAATTGTACAGTACAACCGATTAACGCTGCTGCGCTTGAAACGGGATCCATTTGTAACGCGATTGCTAAAGCTGCCGATGATGCTGGAGTCATAAGCAGGATGCTCCATACTAAGGAGATAACCATTGGCGCTACTAGTGGATAGCCTTGAACAGAAGTAGTAATTTGTGCACTAATCCATTCCAACATTGGTGTTGTTACTGCTGCTAAACCAACTCCTGCCATGCCTCCAACTAAAATCGCTGCAGCTGGAATTGCTACCATGTCTAAGATTGTTTTTCCATTCACCCTTTTCCCAACGTATGTTGCAACAACTGCCGCTAGTACTGCACTGATTGGCTGGCCTGAAACCAGTACCATTCCTGCATCTGTTGCATGTAGAGCATTTCCGCCAATGGTGCTACAGACCATTGCACTAAAAATTACTAATGTGTTTCCGCCTAATTGATAGGCAATTCCTGCCCCAAATGCAGGTGCTAGTAATACCTTTGCTACTCCGCCAATTTGGATTAATATATCCCAGCCAAATGCTTTACCGATCGATTCTAACAGCAATCCCATTCCCAATGTAACTAGTACTGCGTTAGACATTCCTGCTGAGGCTTTATACATTCGTTCCATAAAATACTCTTTGTTTTTCATTGTTTCTCTTCTCCTCTATTAGAAATATAATTATATAAATGGCTATTTTTATACTTTTTGTTGAGATTAACCAGCCAATAAAAACAAAAAAACCTGTCCAATTTTTGGATAGGCACTTTCAATCCTTGTAAACTGTTCAGTGCCTTGTTTTTAAATAACAAAAACTGGACTAAACAATTCCCGATATGTTAAAGAGGGATTATTTAATCCTAAGAGCATAATATGAGTATAATAATCAGTAATGTATTTGCTTTGATCTTCATGATATGCTCCTCCTAAACGGTTTATTGTGTAGTTATAATATCACCAATATTCTGAAAATGTAAATAATTATTTTATTTCAGAATATATAAAAGCGTTATCATCAAAATCACATTGTAAAATCATTTGTCTATTTTGGGATAAAATGATAATAAATATAGAAAGATTAAATCGATATGAAGGGTAGAGGTGATTTTTTTTACTAAACTGAAGTTTTGTCAGAATATTTAACAAAAAAGAGTGGCGAACCACTCTTAGATAATTTCCGTATTCTTCGTTTCTTTTCCAAAGAAAAGTACTACTGCAGCTCCAATTAACACAGCAATACAAAAAATAGTAAAGATAGATGGAATGGATACATTTTGTGCTGTTAAGTAAGGGACTAATAATGGTCCGAGGATTCCTCCAACCCTTCCCACAGCTGCGGCCATTCCTGCACCTGTTCCACGCACTTTCGTAGAATATTGTTCCGGTGTATAAGCATAAAGAGCTCCCCATGCCCCTAAATTGAAGAAGGATAAAAGAATTCCTGCTGTAAGTAGCATTGCTGTACTATCAGCTAGCCCAAACATAAACGCACTTCCTGCTGTGCCAACTAAAAATAATACTAAGACAAATTTTCTTCCTGCTTTTTCAATTAGATAGGCCGCAACTGCATAGCCTGGCAATTGTGCCAATGTCATAATTAATACGTATTCAAAGCTCTTAATCATACTAAATCCTTGTGAAACCATTACACTTGGAAGCCATAAAAACATTCCATAATAAGAGAACACTACACAAAACCATAAAACCCATAATGTTGCCGTTTGCTTTCGGTTTTCCTTTGTCCAAACCGCTTGCATGCTTTCCTTAACCGTTAATTTCTTTTCCTTTTCTACTTTTAAAAACTTCGGTGAATCTGGCAAATGCAATCGTAAATAGATTGCATAAAATGCGGGAAGTACGCTAATTAATAAGGCTGCTTGCCATCCATACTTTGGAATAACAAAATAAGAAATTACTGCTGCTAGTAACCAGCCAAAAGCCCAAAAGCTTTCAAGTAGCACTACAACTCTTCCACGTTTTTCCTTTGGAACACTCTCTGAAACAAGTGTAGATGCTACCGGTAACTCTCCGCCGAGTCCCATCCCAATAAAGAAACGCAGAATTAAAAAGATTGTTAAAGAACTAGTGAAGGCAGACAATCCACTACCAATAGAAAATAATAATAGAGTAATCATGAAAACATGCTTTCTACCAATTCTATCTGCCATTAACCCAAAAATAAGCGCTCCGACTGCCATTCCAATGGAATTCATGCTGCCTATCCAGCCCATTTCTTTTCCTGTTAATCCCCAATCTGCTTGGAGTGCAGTAATAATAAAAGAAAGCATCCCGACGTCCATCGCATCGAACATCCACCCAAGTCCTGCAATACCAAGAATTTTTCTATTTGATATTTCTTTTTTCATTTTTTTCCTCCCAGTTTTTTCTTAGGCTTTCCTATATGTATCCTATTTATGAAAACTATCTACTATAATAACACTTGTCATGACACGAATCATTACATTTTATTTAATTTTTATTCTAATTATTTCCCATTCAGTTTACAGTTTGACCATCTTCTTTTCTGGGTATATAATCCAATTACAAATGGCTCCCATTTGTAATTATTAGTGTAAAGAGGGAATAATATTGAATTTAAAACCTAATATTTATATGGCAGTGTATGAGATAAATGATAAAAAAGGCGGAATGACCACCGCTATGCTTAATAGAAGTAAAATGTTTTATGACTCCGGATACGAAGCTGACATAGTTACTTTTGATTTTAATCCTGACTATGATAGCGTTCGAACTAAATTAATTAAATCTAAGAAAATGGATGAACGGACAAATATTCTTAACCTACATGAGGATCTTAAGAATGAAAATACAAAACGAAAATCTATTAATAAAAAGATTTATAATCAAAATGTTCCTTTGAAAGAAGCTAATAAACAAGAAGCTGTAGACTCTAACAATCCAAGTATTGTTAGATATTTTTCAAATGGAATTTATGAAAAATACAAAAAATATGATAAAAAAGGGAACCTTAAAGTTATTGATTTCTTTAATGAAACTAGACAACGAACAAAAAGAATTAAATTTAATTCTAATAAGAGTGTTCAAATAATATTTACATACGATCCCATTCACAATAAAGTGAATAGTGAACGTTATTATACAAATGATGGCTATTGTTATTTAGTAAAATGGTATAGTTCTAATTCTGAAAATCCAATCTCCATTTTCTTATTTGACAGAGAAACTAAAACTACCTATCAATTTAAAAACAACAATGAATTAGCAACACACTGGCTTACCATTTTATGTAGGAAAAGGGTAAATAAGCAGAAACCAATACTTATATGTGATGGACCTGGTAGTTTACCTAAAATTTTAAATGTTTCAAATGAGGTTGCTAAAAGAATATCTTTTATCCACATAAACCACTATAATCCTCCTTATACTTTGGGAAGCACCATAAAAGAAAATCATCGGTTTATTTTTGAAAGAATCGACCAATTGGAAGCTTTAGTTATTCTGACTCATAAACAAAGGGAAGATGTGGAGGCTGAATTCGGAAAGCACCATAATATATTTGTTTTACCTAATTCTCAGCCAATAAATAATCTATCTGTTTATAAAAAAGATCAAAATAAAGTAAGTATGTTTACTAGACTTCATTTTCAAAAAGGAATAGACCGTGCAATAAAAATGTTTAAGCTTGTGGTAGAAAAAAATCCAGATGCTAAATTAGAGATTTACGGAAGTGGATCCGAAGAAGAGAGTCTTAATACATTAATTAAGGAATATAGCCTAGAAAATAACGTTAAATTAATGGGATATTCTAAAGATGTTAGAAAAGAAATGGCGCAGTCTTGTTTAACCATTTTAACATCACGATACGAAGCATTTGGTCTATCTATCACTGAATCATTGGAAGCTGCAACCCCTGTCGTTTCCTTTGATTGTAATTATGGTCCCTCAGATGTCATTAAAGATAGCAAAACAGGTTTTCTTATTCCAGATGGAGATATAAAAATGATGGCAGAGAAAGTTCTTTTCCTTCTGAACAACCCAGATATCGCTGTTGAAATGGGGAAGAACGGTAGAAAAGATATGATTGAAGCATTTTCGGATGAAATTATTCTTCAAAAATGGGAAAACTTAATTGCATCAATTTGATTTAAAGTGCTTCTTTACTCCATAATTTATACAAATTTGTTATTGAGAAAACTTGTATTAGAAAAAAATAACTAGGCTATTATTTAAAATTATTACTTTGGTAACGAGAAGAGCCCTTACCTAATAAGGCTCTTCTTACTATTTATAAAAAGAATCCATCCCTTCAAATAAGCCTATAAAAAAATTTCCTAAAAAATGTGGTGTTTTCCCCTTTACTTTCTTTTAAATAAGCATAAAATGGTTCTTATGTTTGCAATTTTAAAATGTAAAGGGGAGCTTAACTGTTGAGTGTTTCAACAACTAAAATACAAAATCAGTCTCTTTTTAATATATCTTGGCCATTGTTTATTGAACTTGCTTTACACATGGGGATGGGAGTTACCGCCACTTTAATGCTTAGCCATTATTCAGATGGTGCAGCCGCAGGAGTTGGGGTTGCCAATCAGCTTCTTGGAATTTTTATCCTTGTCTTTAATGTAACATCTATCGCTGCTATGATTTTGATTGGACAAAAACTTGGAGCTAATGAGCTTAACAAAGCGAGAAGGTTTGCCCGTTCTGCAGTTGGTCTTAACTTCTGGTTCGGCATAATAATCGCAGTCCTCGTTGTTGTCTTCGGTGAACATTTATTACAACTTTTTGATATACGCGGTGAAGTATTAGAATACGGATTAATATTTGTTCGTATATGCGGCGCATCCCTCTTCTTAGAATCTCTCTCACTTGCACTTAGTGCTGTATTAAGAAGCCATGGTTTTACAAAAGAATCCATGATCGTCAGTATTTTGATGAACGTGATAAGCGTGGTAGGCTATGCCATTAGTATTCTAGGAATTTTCGGCTTACCTATTACAGGTGTAATCGGGGTTTCCTGGACGATTGTTGTTGCTAGAGCATTTGCTGTTCTAATCTTGGTTTATCTTGTATATAAAAGAATTGCGTTAACTTTTTCAGTAAAAGATTTTATTAAGGTTAATAAACAAGACATCCGTGACATGTTATATATTGGAATTCCTTCCGCTGGAGAAAATTTATCCTATCAATTTTCTCAATTAATGATTACAGCCATTGTCGCTTCATTTGGAGATGCTTCCTTAGCGGCAAGAGTATATATTAGCAATATCTCGATGATCTGCTACTTATTTACTTTAGCTATTGCTGAAGGTACTCAGCTTCTTGTTGCTCGCTATATTGGCGGAAAGCAGTTTGACCGTGCCCTGAAACGTGGAATTAAGACACTTAGACTTGCCATGATTGTTTCGTTAGTAGCAGCATTAGTAATGGCAGTTATTGGTCAGCCAATTTTAGAGATATTTACAAATAACTATGAAATTATTGCGATCGGTTTGCCTATTTTATGGGCAGTTGTATTCACAGAACCTGGAAGAGCAATGAATATCGTATTAATGAGTTCCTTAAAATCTTCTGGAGATGTCCGCTTCCCTGTCATCATTGGAATTATTTCGATGTGGGGAATCGCCGTTACACTGAGCTACGCCTTAGGAATTACATTAGGATTAGGGTTACTCGGAGTTTGGCTTGCGCAAGGAATGGATGAATGGTTCAGAGGCATATTCGCCTTTAGACGCTGGAAATCTAAGCCTTGGGAAAGAGTGAAGGTTAATCGCGCGATGAAGGAGCATGCATAAAGCATAATTTTCATACGGTCTATGTAAAAGAGTTCTTTTACATAGGCTTTTTTTGTTTGACAGCTAAATTGTTTTTTCGTAAATTAACCTCCCCGACTTTTTCCCTAATTTTCAAATTTTTTAAAATTAGTTATTGATAAGCGCTTTCATACCAATTATAATATAACTAAACCGGTTTACTAAATCGTTTTATGAGAGGTGAAATGGAAATGTCAGAAATATATATTCCTCTAAATTCTTTATTTGCTGAAAAAATAACAATGAAAGACTTACTTCAAGCCATTTCTATTGTTGGAAAATCAAAAGCATCCGGAATAGAAATTAGAAGAGAATTATTAAAGGAAAAGGATTTACTATCTGTCTTACAAAATATACAACCTATTCTTCACAAAACTAACTTAACTACCGTTTATTCCGCACCTATTCCCGTTTGGAATAGCAATGGCTTCGTAAACGAACAGGCACTTCAAACTATCTTTGAAGAAAGTTACTGCATCTCGGCAAAATGGATAAAGCTTCCTTTGGGTCATTATATGGAAGAGCAATCAGATCTCCAATCATTAGGGAAGATTTTGAAGAAGCATCCAAATGTCTCTTTATTAGTAGAAAATGACCAGACGTTAGAAGGCGGAAAAATACAGCCACTAGCGGCCTTTTTTGAAAACGCTTCTAAATTAGAATTGCCTGTGAAAATGACATTTGATATTGGTAATTGGACTTTTCAAAACGAAGACGCTTATGAAGCTTTTCAAATTTTCCAACCTTATATTTTCTATCTTCATTTGAAGCATGTATGTAAAGAGGATAATCATTTTTTTACCGTGTCTTTACCACTTGAACAAAACGCTTATTGGCGACAGCTAGATCAATGGATTCCAGCCTCCATTCCGAGAGCATTGGAGTTTTCCTTGGAGAGCTCATTAGAGGAAATAAACAAGTATATAGATATTGTCGAAGCAAATCAGGGGAGGGAAAATTCACATGCATTCCATTGATGTTATTACATTTGGTGAGGCAATGGCTATGTTCATTGCGGATTCTTGTGGTCCATTACAAGAGATAAATCATTTTACAATGGAGCTTGCGGGTGCGGAAACAAATGTAGCAATCGGCTTAGCCAAATTAGGATACAATGCAAGCTTTGTAAGTAAAGTAGGTGCAGATGCCTTTGGAAAATTTATTATGGAGAAATTACAGAAGCATCAAGTTCAAGTAGATCAAATCATAACAGATACTCAGTTTCCAACAGGATTTCAATTAAAATCACGTGTAACAGAAGGAGATCCAGAAGTTCAATACTTTCGAAAAGGCTCCGCTGCGAGCCATTTAGCTATCTCAGATTTTAGTGAGCACTATTTCCAAAAGGCAAAACACTTGCATATGACAGGTATCCCATTAGCGCTTTCTTCTGATACTAGAAATTTTGCCCAGCATGCGTTAAGCTTTTTTAAAAACAAAGCTAAAAAGATTTCTTTTGATCCAAATCTAAGACCAAGGCTCTGGAATTCCGAAAAGGAGATGGTTGATACTATTAACTTCTTTGCTAAACAAGCCAACTATGTATTACCTGGATTAGAAGAAGGCTGCAAACTAACCGGCTTTAAAACCCCTAGTGATATTGCCTCCTACTACTTGGATGCTGGAGTGGAATTAGTCATTATAAAGCTAGGGGAACAGGGTGCCTACTTTAAATCATCGAAACAAGAAGGCATAATAAATGGCTATCCGGTAGAAAAAGTAATCGATACCGTCGGTGCAGGTGACGGTTTTGCTGTTGGTGTAATAAGCGGTTTATTAGAAGGTCTTCCTGTAGAAGAGTCTGTTCAACGAGGGAATGCAATCGGCGCATTAGCTGTTCAATCTCTTGGTGACAATACTGGATATCCAGATATGCAAGAACTTATGCATTTTATAAACAATCAATCTCAAAGGAGTGTAAGAATATGAATACCCTTTCTAAAAAAAGATGGATTCGCCTTATCCCGATTGTTTTTATTACCTATAGCCTAGCTTATTTAGACAGAGCGAATTATAGCTTTGGAGCTGCCGGTGGCTTAGCGGAGGATCTAAATATTACTGCAGCTACCTCTTCCCTGCTTGGTGCATTATTCTTTTTAGGCTACTTCTTCTTCCAAATACCAGGAGCTCATTACGCGGAGAATAAGAGTGCAAAAAAGCTAATATTTTGGTCACTAATTCTGTGGGGCTTCTTAGCAACTGCAACTGGCCTTATTTCAAATGTAAAAATATTATTCGTTATCCGTTTTAGCTTAGGGGTAGTGGAAAGTGCCGTTATGCCTGCTATGTTAGTATTTTTAAGTCATTGGTTTACAAAAGCAGAACGTTCTCGAGCAAATACCTTTTTAATTCTAGGAAATCCTGCTACTGTTTTATGGATGAGTATTGTATCTGGCTATATTCTTGAATCCCTTGGCTGGAGATGGATGTTTATTTTAGAAGGATTACCTGCAGTTATATGGGCATTTTTATGGTGGAAGCTAGTTAATGATCATCCAAAAGATGCAAAATGGCTGGACAATGAGGAAAAAGCAGCCATTAACAAAGCATTATTAGAAGAACAAAAAGAGTTAAAACCTGTAAAGGATTATAAAGAAGCCTTTAAATCGAAGACTGTTATTCTTCTTAGTCTTCAATATGCACTTTGGAGTATTGGTGTATATGGTTTTGTTATGTGGCTTCCTACTATTATCAATTCCGCTCCAAATGCTAGTATTGTTACAACTGGTTGGCTGGCGTCCATTCCTTATGTATTAGCATGTGTTCTTATGTTAGCGGTTTCCTACTTCTCTGATAAATACCAAAATCGTAAGCTATTTGTTTATCCGTTTCTTTTAATAGGTGCCATCTGCTTCTATGGATCCTATTTAATTGGCACAAGCAATTTCTGGTTATCCTTTATTCTCCTTTCTATTGCTGGAGGAGCAATGTATGCCCCTTATGGTCCGTTCTTTGCCATTATTCCAGAAATACTTCCTAGAAATGTCTCTGGTGGTGCGATGGCTTTGATCAACAGTATGGGTGCACTAGGTTCTTTTGCTGGAGCCTATATCGTTGGCTATTTAAATGATGTAACAGGCGGCTTTGGAGCTTCCTATAATTTCATGGCCATTGCCTTATTATTGTCGGCTATCTTAACAATCATTGCGACAAAAAAAGAAAAAAATGTATTGGAAAAGAAAACAAAATTAACACAACGACCATTACACGACTAATTTTTAAGCGTTTTCCTCTTTCCCTTTCCATGTACGAATAGATTGTTTTATACTAGAACAAGAATCTATTAATGTAGTGAGAGAGGAAAACAAATGGCGAAAGTAACCATGGCAGATGTAGCAAAATATGCGGGAGTTTCCAAGAGCACCGTTTCCCAATATATCAATAAGCGTTATGAATATATGGGAGAAGACACAAGAGAAAAAATTAAGTGTGCTATTGAAGAACTAGGTTATCATCCCAATTATATTGCTCGGAGCCTTAAACAAAAGAAGACTTCTATGATTGGAATTATTGTAGCTGATATTGTGCATCGTTTTTCGACCGAAATCTGCCGTTCCATTGAAGATTATTGCTTTGAGCATGACTATCAGGCGATTATATGTAATGCTGACAATAATCCTACGAAGGAAAGAACGTATATAGAAACATTGCGTGCGAAACAGGTGGATGGTCTTATTATTTTTCCAACAGGGCAAAATACGGCTATTTATGCAAAAATGATAGAAGAAGGCTACCCAGTTGTATTTATGGATAGAGATTTACCAGAAATAGAAGCTCCCTTTATCCTTTCCACAAACGTGGAATCGAGCTTTCAAGCTACCCAGTTATTCTTAGAAAATGGACATACGAATATTGCCATTTTGACGCAGCCATTAACTATTTCTACAAGAAAGGAAAGAATTGAGGGGTATAAAAAGGCTTTGCAAGCATACTCGATAGACATTCATGAAGAATATATTATTAGTTCCGAAATAGCAAATGTGAAAACAGCATTGTCTCAGCTTTTTCAGAAGGAAAAGCAACCGACTGCTATCTTAGCTGGAAATGATTTAGTGTTCTTAGAGACTTTAGCTTTTTTACAGGAAAATCAACTTCGCGTTCCTGAAGATGTCTCCCTTATAGTATTCGATAATTTCCCTTTTGCCCATCTTTCCAATCCACCAGTAACAATGATTGCACAGCCAGCTTTTGAAATGGGAAGAAAAGCTACCGAGGTACTTCTAAGAGAAATCAATAAGGAACCCTATCAAAAGGAAAAAATTATATATCCATGTGAACTGATTGTGAGACAATCATCAATCAAAAAAATCCAATAATGTTAGGGATGGATGAAGCGTTCTTCAAGTTCTAAAGGTTTTTAGCGCCAAAAGAGTAGAATAACGCTTCTCCCAACAATAAAAATTTTTATCCATTTAATAAACCGGTTTAGTAATAATAGAAAGGACTGTTCGTACAGATGAAAATTCAATTAGCTTTAGATCGATTAACGATTCCTGAAGCAATACGATTAACCCGTTTAGTAGAATCTGATATTGATTGGATTGAAGTCGGAACCTCACTAATCAAAGAGTTTGGTATGGAAAGTGTTCGAGAAATCAAAAAAGCATTTCCTCATAAAACGATTCTTGCTGATACAAAAACAATGGATAATGCAAAATATGAAGGGGAGATTAGCTTCACTGCTGGTGCTGATATTATCACCGTTATGGGAAATGCCCCAAAAGTAACCATTGAAACCTGTCTAGAAATGGCTAGAATCCATCAAAAAAGAGTGATGATTGATTTATTAAATACATCCAGTGAACAGCTGAAGTCTCTTCTCACGATGAAGGATGCTATTTTCTGCTTACATATCAGTAAGGATGAACAAGAATTAAGTGGTAAAAACGAATGGAAAAATAATGAAATTTCAGCGGCAGATCCAGCTCCTATGCACACAATTGCAGCGGCAGGAGGAATAACCATCGATTCCTTACCAAAGCTTCTTGCAGGTGGAATCGATATAGCCATTATTGGCTCTGCTATTACGAAGGCCGCCAACCCATCAGAGGCGGCAAAACAATTTAAACAATTAGCAAAAGGTGGCGTTATTATCAATGAGTAAGCTTACTGCTATTCAAAAAGAAATTCAAGTCGTTTTGTCACAGGTCAATGAAAACTTATTAATCGATGCAGCCTCTTTGATCAGAGGAAAAAAGAGAATTTTTGTTGTCGGAGAAGGAAGATCTGGCTTAATGGCCAAATCCTTTGCAATGAGATTAATGCATTTAGGCGCAACCGTATATGTAGTGGGAGAAACCATTACCCCTTCTATTTCCAACGAAGACATTTTAATCGCTATCTCTGGTTCTGGTAAAACAAAATCTGTCATATGGACGGCTGAAACAGCCAACAAACTAGGTTGCAGTGTTTTAGTCTTAACTACTGATCCCAGCTCTCCGCTTGTGGAAGAAGCAACTGATACAATCTGTATTCCAGCAAGCACAAAATATCGGAAGGCAACAGAAACGAAATCCATACAGCCCTTAGGCTCTTTATTTGATCAATGTGCCCATATTGTCTTTGATACCATTTGTCTAAACTTTGCTGAACTGAATGAGATTGGATTTGAGGAAGCTTTTAAGCGTCATAGTAATATGGAATAGAATATTAAAAAAATATATTCCCCCCGTAAGATAAACTCGTTGGAGCGAGCACACATTACTTTTTGAGTATGTGTGCTCCTTTTGCGTTTTTTTAATTTGTTGATAATGAAACTTCTGTGATTCCTTTTCGTATACACATTCAGTATGTTTTTTCCACCAAATTTCAAAGACTAGGGAGGATTAACAATGAAGCTAAAAAAATACATAACAATAACCTTTTTGTTTTCCTATTTTTCATGGGGGATAGTTATTATATATACTCAAATACTCAATACTTCCTTTAATACCTCTATCCTTCCAATTATATTTTATATCTTAGGGGTCATAAGTCCGGCCATTTCTGCTGTTATCATTAATAAAAACTTAGACTCCAAAGAAGAATTTAAATTCTTTATTAAAAATAGTAGCACTCCTCCAAAGAAAATCAGTGAGTATTTTTTCATTTTTGTTGTTACAGTATTGTTCCAGCTAATCCCTTTTTATCTAATCGGTGGTGAACAGACGGGAACATTGCTACTTTTATTATTACAATTTCCAATCTATATTGTAATTGGTGGACTAGAAGAAATAGGCTGGCGCGGCCTTATGCTACCTGAATTAGAAAAAAGATTATCCCTTTTTATCAGCACATTAGTAATCGGAGTAGTCTGGAGTCTTTGGCACTTACCCTTGTTTTTCATCATGGGAACGTATCAATATGAGTTTTTAAACTTTTTTACATTTACCTTAAACACTATTTCTTTTTCCTTTGTATTATCGGTCATCTTCTATAAAACAAAAAGTATCTTCCTATGTATCATTACACATGCACTTTTGAATAGCTTATCTGCCGTGTTTATCATAAAAGAATCATTAGCTGCTGAGCTAATAATCCTTTTGTTGTCACTACTATTATTTGTCCTTATCACTTCACCATATAGAAAATCACAATAATTTAAAGTTGTTCTTCCATCTACAGACTAAAGCCTCTACTCTTCAAGAACAGTCGATCCTCGAACAATAAGCTTCGGTTCAAAAATATGTTTCCCTTGATTTTTATTTCGTTCATTTATTTTCTTTAGAAGCATACGGGCACAAGCTTCGCCCATTTCCATTAACGGCTGTTTGATTGTTGTGATTGTAGGAGAAGAAATTCTATCTAAAAATACACCGTCAAATCCGGTTACAACATAATCTTCTGGCACACTTTTTCCAGTCTTCTGTATTGCACGAATCACACCTGTAGCAATACGATCAGAAGCGCAAACAAATCCAACTTGCCCCTTTTTCTTCGTTAAGAAATCGGATACTTTTGCCTCTGCCTCTCTTGAGCTGTTTTTCACTCTTAAAATTACCCCTTCTGCATGTATTTCGGCGAGTGCTTCCATAAATCCGGCCTCACGAAGCTGTTCAAAGGGCTCTTCCTCGTCAATTCCAATAAAAACAAGCTGTTCATATCCTAATTCTAAAATATGTTTTGTCGTAACATAGGTACCTTTTTTATTATCCACATCAACAAAGTCGTATCCATGCAAATTCTCGCCAAATAAGACGACTGGAATTGCTAATTTTCCGATAAAAGGATAATCGGGCTCCCTCATCCCTGTAACAATAATACCATCACATTTTCCTATATTAAGTGACGTCCTTGTTACAAGCTGCAAGGAATAATGATTCTTATCCAGTTCTCGGCTCATACCTGTTAATAAATTCATATAATAAGGTTCAACCGTGTCCATTTCCTCTAAAATTAATAATTTTATCACTTGTGTTCGATTATTAACCAAAGCCCTTGCTGCATAATTAGGGACATAATTTAACTCCTGCATTGCTTGATATACTAGCTGCTTTAATTCATCTGTCACTTGCTCTGGATGGTTTAATACTCTTGATACAGTCATTTTCGAGACATTTGCTTTCTTTGCCACATCTGAAAGTGTTGCCAAAGGAACTCCCCCAGTATTTATATAATTTATTCTCACACAAATTGTAAGCGGTTAATCACTCTACCTATTATCATAATTATTCTATAACAAAAATTCTACCCATAAAGTAATACTTCCATCAGTATCTCGTTCTTCCATCCCTACAGAAATTCGTTCAACCATTCGAACACTTTACGGACAGTCATCATCTATCCTCTACGAAATTTTCAAAGCTTGCACTTAACTTTGAGTGAGGAGAAATAACGATTGGGTAAATATCTAAACTTTTCTACAAATATGCTTGATAAAAACAGCGATTGGGTTGATAATAGAGGAGTGCAAACGTTTTCCTTTTATCTATTTATATTATAATTGTTTTTTGCTCGATACTCAACTTCAAAATATGCAAACGCTTGCGTAGAAAGGGAGATTCTATGTTAAAAGAAGCTATTTATCATCGACCAGGCAATAATTTTTCTTATATTTATAAAGACGACACCGTACACATCCGCTTGCAAACAAAAAAAGCGGATATAGATTCTGTTCAGCTCATTTTTGGAGACCCTTACATTTTTGTTAATCAAGCATGGCAATATGAAAAGGCAGCAATGAAAAAAAGCGGAAGCACGGAGCTTTATGATTATTGGTTTATTGAAATAAAACCTGAATACCGACGCTTACGTTACGGATTTGAACTTTTATCTAATGGGGAAACACTGATTTATACCGAAAAGGGATTTTATGAAGAAGTTCCAACGGACGATACTGCCTATTATTTTTGTATTCCTTTTGTGCATAAAGAAGATTCCTTTAACGCTCCAGACTGGGTAAAAGATACAGTTTGGTATCAAATTTTTCCAGAACGCTTTGCTAACGGCGACCCGGCTCTTAATCCCGCCGATACGTTAGAGTGGGGAAGCACAGAACCAACGCCAACTAATTTCTTTGGTGGTGACTTCCAAGGTGTTATTGATCATGTAGATTATCTTGTTGATTTAGGAGTTAACGGGGTTTATTTTACACCAATCTTTAAGGCATATTCCAATCACAAATATGATACGATCGACTATATGGAAATCGACCCACAATTTGGAGATAAACAAACGTTTCAAAAGATGGTAGATGTTCTCCATGAAAATGGCATTCGGATTATGTTAGATGCTGTCTTTAATCATAGTGGCTATTTCTTCCCTCAGTGGCAAGATGTCATGGAAAAAGCAGAAGAGTCTGCTTATAAGGATTGGTTCCATATTCGTGAATTCCCAATTCAAACTGCGCCAATTCCAAACTATGATACTTTTGCTTTTACCCCATTTATGCCAAAGCTAAACACAAGCCATCCAGAAGTAAAGGAATATTTACTAGAGGTTGGCCGTTATTGGGTAAGCGAATTCGGCATCGATGGTTGGAGGCTCGATGTAGCAAATGAGGTTGACCACCAATTCTGGAGAGAGTTCCGTACAGAAGTAAAAGCATTGAATCCAGATGCTTATATACTGGGAGAAATATGGCATGACTCCATGCCCTGGCTACAAGGAGACCAGTTTGATGCCGTAATGAATTATCCCTTTACAACAGGTGCTGTAAATTTCTTTGCGAAGGATGCGATTACGTCTGCAGCGTTTAAACATACAATTACCAATGTGCTTCATATGTATCCAAACAGCGTAAATGAAGTATCCTTTAATCTATTAGACAGTCATGATACGCCACGCATCTTGACGCTTGCCAATAATCGAAAGGATAGAGTAAAGCTACTTTATTTATTCCTTTTATCTTTCACAGGAACACCTTGTATCTACTATGGGGATGAAATAGGGATGGATGGCACACAGGATCCAGGATGCAGAAAATGTATGGCGTGGGAAAAAGAGAAGCAGGATCTTGATATGTTTGCCCATATACAAAAATTAATTAGCCTTCGTAAAAATCATCCTGCATTCGGTAACAAAGGGTCATTTGTCTTTTTGGAATCAACTAATAATAATATTGTGATGTACCAAAAAACATATAATGAAGAGCATATTATTTTCTCTATTAATAATACAGATCAAGAGCAAACTTTTACGATTCCTGTACAAGATATCGATAATAAAAATGTTCACGATCTTTATCTCGATAAAGAAATTATCTGGAGCTTAGAAAAGGAACTAACACTTTCTCCAGGTGCATTTTCGATTTTGCAGTTTAAGACTTCTAATTAATATACAAGCAAGCAGTTTTCGGAAGGCGAGACTTTGGAGCAAGATTGGAAGTCTCGCCTTTTTGTTTTTTGGCTTTTGTTTCTCCTATGAACACCACTTTTTTCGCTTCCCCCACTACTTTTGGTTTTCATCCCCTTTATGAACGCCACTTTTCCTCCTTCTCCCACTACATTCAAAAAACAAAAAAGAACAGAGCGTACCATACGCTCCATTCCTCTATAACCCTATTTATTCTCCTAACTTTTCCCTTAATCGTGCTAGCGTAATTTCCGCTGTATTGCCTACTTGCCAATCTGCTAATTTCATTCGTTCAGGTGTGCCAACACCAACCGCAAACATATTAGCTCCTTTTATTGACTGAACGCCTGCTTCTGCGTCTTCTACACCAATACATTCATTCACTTGAAGCTGCAATTGCTCTGCTGCTTTTACAAAGATTTCAGGATCTGGTTTCCCTTTTTTTAATTTACCAGGATCCACAATGGTATCAAAGAAGGATGTTACTTCTAATCTATCTAAGATTACCGGTCCATTTTTGCTTGCCGATGCAAGACCAATTTTCAAACCCGCTTCCTTACATTCTTCCAAAAACGCTTTTATCCCTGGCAACAGATCCTTAGGAGTAATTTCTTTGATTAGTTCTTGATAAAAAGTATTTTTATCATGTGCCAACTCTTCCACTTGCTCTTCTGAAAATTGATCACGAATTCCGCCATGATCCAATATTTTATATAAAGAGTCCATTCGACTAACACCTTTTAATTCTTCGTTAAATTCGCGATCAAAAGGAACACCTATTGCCTCAGCTGTTTTCTTCCATGCTAAATAGTGGTATTCTGCTGTATCTGTAATAACCCCGTCTAAATCAAAAATAATCCCTTTTAACATAAATGTATCCCTCCCTATTTAAAAAGGAGCCCTGCCTCATTATGAACTAACGCCTATCTTAAAATAGCATTAGACTAATAATTTATCAGTGCCCCTTTCTACTAACTATTTATTTCTTACCTACATACTCTTTTTCTAACAAAACATCGTTTCCATATAATTGAAGTTCGATTGCATTCCCGGATAGAAGCTCTAATTTCACATCCTCAGAAGTGGTAGTTACTTTAATTAATCGATTACGATAATTAATCGTAAAGGAGTAACTATTCCAGCCCTTTGGAACAAATGGTGCAAAGGAAAGTGTTCCTGTTGCTGTACGCATGCCAGCAAATCCATGTACGATTGCTAGCCAGCTTCCAGACATGCTTGTAATATGGAGCCCATCTTCTGTATCATTATTATAATTATCTAGGTCCAATCTAGCCGTTCTTTGATACATTTCATAAGCCTTTTCCTCTAAGCCAATTTCCGCTGCTAAAATAGAATGTACACAAGGTGAAAGACTTGATTCGTGAACGGTCATCGGTTCATAAAAATCAAAATTACGCTTTTTCTCTTCCAAGCTAAATTCATGATTTAAGAAGTACATCCCTTGTAAAACATCTGCTTGTTTAATGAAACAAGTGCGCAAGATTTTATCCCAAGACCAATGCTGGTTAAGTGGTCTTTCTTCTTTTAACAAGGTATCTACGGAACGAAGATCTTTGTCTAGGAATGTATCATGCTGAACGAAGATTCCTAAATCTTCATCCTCTGGGAAATACATCTTGTCGATAATTTCCTGCCATTTAGCCATTTCACTTTTTCCAATGCTTAAATCCGTCTTTCTTTGCGGAGCTACTTTTTCAAGTAATTCTAATGTATATCTTAATGTCCAACTAGCTATCTTATTGGTATACCAATTGTTATTCACATTATTCTCATATTCATTTGGTCCCGTTACACCATGCATCATGTATTGATCGTTCTTTTTCGAATAATGCACGCGGTCTGCCCAAAAACGGCTGATTCCTACTAACACATCAAGACCTTCATTTAACGCATAGGTTTCATCGCCTGTATATGTTGAATAATTGAAGATTGCATGTGCAATAGCACCATTTCGGTGAATTTCTTCAAAGGTGATTTCCCATTCATTATGGCACTCTACCCCTGTAAAAGTAACCATTGGATATAACGCGCCTTTTAGTCCCTGTTGCTTTGCATTATGTTCAGCACCAGAAAGCTGTTGACGGCGATAACGAAGAAGCTGTTCTGTTACTTTAGGCTCTGCCACAGCTAAATACATCGGTACAATATATGCTTCTGTATCCCAATAGGTGGCTCCACCATATTTTTCCCCTGTAAAGCCTTTTGGTCCTACATTTAGACGGGCATCTTCACCATAATAGGTTGAGAATAACTGAAAAATATTAAAACGAATTCCTTGTTGCGCTTCTTCGTCTCCCTCAATTTGCACATCTGCCTTTTCCCAGCGTGCTGCCCATGCTGCAATATGCTCTTCCTTTAAAGCGGCATATCCTTTTTCTTTTGCTTTTCTTGCTAACATATCAGAAACGGTAGCTAGCTTTTCTTCTTCCCAATCACGAGAAGTTGAAATTGCCACATACTTTTGAAGGTGGATGGACTCCCCTTGATTAATCTTATTGTTATATGCATTAGCAACATACATTGGTTTTTCATTATATGAGGTCACTTCTAAGTTACTAATCGTATTAACCATCGAAGCAGAGACCGTGAACCTTGGCGTTCCAAAAGGATTATCAACCGTTTTCATCATTAGGTTTCCTGAATTGGCTTCAACCTTTCTTCCGATTTCTCCCCAAAACTTCTCATCATAGTTGGAATCTTCATTTGTTACATCTCCATCTAGATATGGGACCAATTCAATCTTGTGTGCCCCTTTTAGTGCCGTTACCTTTATATCTATTGCGCAAACCTCTTTTGCAACGATGCTTAAAAAACGCTCAAACTCAAATTGGATTTGATTATCTCCTTTTTGAAGGATAAAGCTTCGTTTTAAGATCCCTTCCTTCATATCCAGCTCAAGGTGGAAATCAGAAATGTTTTCCTTATACAAATCTACTTTGCTACCATCTACATAAATATCTACACCAATGAAATTTAGCGCATTAATCACTTTACCAAAATATTGAGGATAGCCATTTTTCCACCAGCCAACTCTAGTTTTATCAGGGAACCATACACCTGCAATGTATGTACCTTGATGGAAATCTCCTGAATAGCCTTCTTCAAAGTTTCCGCGCATCCCCATATATCCGTTTCCAATGGAGGTTAGACTTTCCTGCAATCGCTTTTCTTTTTTTTCCAACTTATTTGATATTAGCTTCCAGCTGTTTATTTCGAAAAGACGCTTATTCGACATAATCTTCTCTCCCTATGCTTTATCTGAATCTACCTTTAATCCTTTTTCTTTAAAGCCTGTTCTAAAAAATGCAAATGCAATCATTAATACCGTTCCAAGTCCTTGAATCATGATTAATGTCGCAACATCAAATTGAATAAACCCATAAATTACTGCTAAAATGGTTGGTAAACCTGCTGCATTAAGGACAATGTTCGCTGCCTCTTTAAAGGTTCTTATATCCGTAATATTTGATTTCTTTGTTAGCCATAATACAAGTGACATAAATAGAAATTGCAGCACATTCATCGCTATATATAAACCAGCTAGTAATAGTAACAGGATCGGCAGAAGAAAGGCTTTGTTCTGCACATACCATAAAGTTCCGATATATTGGAGAACATCTTCCTTGCTTTCTATTTTAAAAGGATATTTCTCCTCATTTGTCGGATAATACAATTGAAATCCGAATCCATTATCTTCTGCAATCACTGCATAGTCTTCTTTAAAAACAACGGCATTGGCATATCCTTTTATACCAAATGTCTGATCTTCCCCTGTCATCTCATATTTATTGTCTTTGTCAATTGCAATAACATTTCCATCTGCCTCTTCTACATATTGATTATCTATTCCCATTAATTTCCCGTCTTTCACTTGCTTAGAGGACAACGCTTCTACAAAATCGTCTGTGATTAGTTCAGCTGTCCGAGGAAATAAAAACTCAAATGGGAAGGTAGTTAATTTAGCCATTTGAATAGAGGTTGGCATCATCATGCATGCAATTAAGAAAATAAAAAGGAAGATCATTTTTGGCCATGTTAATAGATTCTTACCCTTAAATACATTTGTCGGTGTCATAATAGACTTAAAATATTGCATCAAAAATGGTTCCGATTTCTTCATTGTACTCCCACTCTCTTACTTTAAAATTCGCGATGTTTCTTATTTTCCGAGGCGTCCGCACCACTAACTACGGTTTGGCGGACACCTCTCTAAACTAATATTTTCTTATTTTTATCCTTTTGAACCACCGCTAGTTAAACCAGATACGAAGTTCTTTTGCAGGAAGAAGAACAAGACAACGATTGGTAATGCTGCTAGTACTGCCCCCGCTGCGAATAATGCTACCTTTTGTTCACGTGGGTTAGAGATTAATGTTTGTAGCCCAACTGCTAATGTTAATAATTCGTTTGAGCGTAATAAGAACTTAGATAATAAGAAATCATTAAATGGTGTCATAAATGCCCATAAAGCTTGAACTGCAAGCATTGGTCGTACTAATGGTAAATTAATTTGTACAAAGATTCTTAAATGACCTGCTCCATCAATACGTGCACTTTCATCAAATTCACGCGGAATTGTATCAAAGTAACCTTTCATTAGCCATACATTCATCGGTATTCCACCGCCGATATAGATTAATGATAGTAGCCAATAGGAATCGATTGCTCCAAGTACTGTTGCTAGTACGTAATAAGCAGTTAATGCTGCCATTGTTGGAACCATTTGAATAACTAGGAAGAAAATCAAGCTATATTTTCTTCCGACAAAGCGATAACGACTGAATACATATCCAGAAAGAGTTACCAATGTTACTTGCACAATCATTACTGCGATAGCGATAATAATTGTATTTTTATACCAGCTTAAATAGTTTGTTTCACTGAAAAGTCTTTGGAAATTATCTAGTCCCCAGTTTGCGTCCAATTTCAACGTAAACGCCGCCATATTGGTTGCTTGAAATGCACTTGATGCTGTTACCAATAATGGGTAAATGATTACTATTGATAGGATTCCGAGAAAACCATACGTCAATATTCTGTTTACTAGTCGCGATGCTCTCATGCTCATCCTACATCATCTCCTCATTGCCAAAAGCATTTGTTTTCTTAAACGTTATGAGTGATACCGCAATTACGATTGCAGAAATGATCAGTGTTACCGCTGCTGCAACTGCATATTGTGGTGCTTGACCTGTTGTTAATTTATAAATCCATGAAATGAGAATATCTGTCGATCCTGCATTCCAGCCGATGCTTCCCGGTCCACCTTCATTGAATAAATAGATGATAGAGAAGTTGTTAAAGTTAAATGTATATTGCGTAATCATAACTGGCGCTGTAGCGAATAAAATCATCGGTAATGTAATGTTGCGGAATTGCTGCAAAGCAGTTGCACCGTCAAGGTTTGCCGCTTCATATAGATCATCTGAGATAGATTGCAGTACTCCAGTTACCATGACAAAAATATACGGGAAGCCAAGCCATCCTTGAATCATAATTAGCGCGGTTTTTGTCCAAGTCGCATCTGTCTTCCAAGAGATTGCCGGTATATCAATGAGCGGAAGATGATTAATCAACGGAATTACTTGGGCGTTGATGGCACCAATACTGTCATTGAACATATTAGAGAATCCCATGATAGAAATAAATGCTGGTACTGCCCATGGTAATAAGAATAGAATTCGGAAAAATGATTTTCCTTTTACATGCTTCTGATGTAATACAACCGCTGCAACGACTCCAAGAACAATTTGTAAAGTAGTTGCTCCAAAAGTCCAAATCAATGTCCATACAAGGATTTTCATAAATGTCGCACGATAAGAACTTAAGAAGAAAATATTTGTAAAGTTCTCAAATCCAATCCAATCAATTAACTTAAATGGTGGTATATGCTGAAAATCGTAGTTTGTAAAGGCAATAAATAATGTTACTAATACCGGAAAAATAATGATAAAAGCCATTAATATATAAGACGGGAATGTAAAGATATAAGGGAATCCTTGTTCCCAAAGATTTTTCAAAATATCCAGTGTTTTTGTATTAATTTTTTCTCCTCTATCTCTTAAAGCTCCAATTTTGCGAGCATCAATGATATTCAAGATATAGAAGAATAAAAAGATAACAGATAAGATTAATTGCAGTGTTCCTTTAATCATTAGGAATAACGAGTGATCATCACGAGGTACACTTCCTAATGTTATTAAACCCTCTAAAGCCTGAAATCCAGTAAGTGCCATCTCTATTACGAAAACTAAAAAGAGAGCAAAGAAGATTATTCCTTTAAATGCTTGTTTATTATAAAACTGTCCTAATCCAGGAATAATGGATAACAGGGATGCTTTCTGTTTATGGTTTGTTTCATTTTGGCTCATTATGGGCTATCCCCTTTCTATAAATTGCATATTGTTGCATAAATGGTAATTTATTGATTTACCAAAAGAAATCATCACTCAACCAACTTTTTTTGATAAACCAATTCGTTTTGAAAGCATTTTCAATGCAAACGATTGCGTTAAGGAAAGAAGAAATTTCTAATTATCTGCTGTGATAATTAGAAATTTCAACTGAAGGGAGTTAAATACCTCCCTTCTTTTTTCATTGATTATTTATATTTTTGTTCAATAGATTCTTTAATATTCTTTACTGTATCTTCTGCAGATTGTTCAGGTGTTTTTGCACCAGAAACTGCATCAAACATTAGATATTGTCCGCCATCCCATACTTCAGCCATTTGTTGAATATTAGGCATTGGAGAAGCGTTTTCAAAGTTTGCAATAACAGCTTGTGCTAATTCATTATCCGCAGGAACTGCTTCACGTGCGATAGTGTTTGCAGGAATTTCATTTGTAGCTTCAAAGAATTTTGTTGAGTTATCAGCGTTACCAACATACTCTAACCATTTAGCAGCTAATTCTGGATTTTGAGCATAAGAAGAAGCTACCCAGGCTTTTCCTCCACCAAATGCAGCGAATTTTTCACCGTTTGGTAATGTAGGAATTGCACCAACACCATAGTTAACGCCTGCATCTTTATAAGTAGATGCCATCCAAGGACCATCAATAATGACAGCTGTTTTACCAGTAGTAAACATTTCCGTAATGAAGTCACCAGAACCAGTTACGTCTTGCATACCTTTTGGCCATTGATCATACCAAGTTTTTGCATATTTAATTGCATCAATTGTACCTTCATTATTTAAACCGATATCAGTTGGATCTGTACCTTCGCTTCCGAATGCATATCCACCATATCCTGCAACTAATCCATAGCTAAAATAGAAGTCTGTCCATTTTGCTAAGAATGCAGTGTTCTTGCCTGACTCAGATGTGAATGCATATTTGCTATCTTTTGTTAATGCTTCTACCTCTGAGAAATCTTTTGGCATTTCGCTAATTAAATCTTTGTTATAAAAACCTACTAAAGTTTCGATAACAAATGGTGTACCATATTGTTTTCCTTCAAACGTTACTAGCTTTGATTCTGTATCTGTAATTCCTTCTGGCTGTGTTGTAACTTCCGCTAAATGACCTTGGCTACCCATTGAACCAACGCGGTCATAAGGAGCGATAAATACATCTGGACCAGTTCCAGCAGGACCATCTAATGCTAAAGCATCCGCTTGGTCTGTCATTGCCATAACTACTACTTTTACTTCTGCATTATTTTCAGATTCGAAATCTCCTTTAATGCTTTCAATATATTTTTTATACCCATCGCCATCAACTGACACGGTTAATGTTTGTTTCCCGTCAGTAGATCCGCCCTTTGAACTTTCTTTCGTATCATTGCCGCCGCAAGCGGTTAAAGAGAATGCAGTAAGTAATGCTACTCCTGACATTAATAGTTTTTTATAGCTTTTCATGAAATTTTCCCTCCTTGTTTATCTCACATTCTCATTGTAAATTTGAAAACGTTTTAATGCAATCGCTTTCTCTGTGTTACCGATAACAGAATGTAACATCTAAACACATCAATGCATAGATTTCTCTAATGTTGGGTAATTATACGTAAAAATGCGTATTTTCTATGGTTAAACCGTAATTTGGGATTAGTGGTGAATGGATGGGGTTCCTTCCTCTGTTACTTCTTTGACTTTGTTTTTTTGCTTTCGGGCTTAGAGGGGGGATCTCTGTTACCTTTTCGCCTTTCTTTTCCTGTTTTCGGGCTCAGAGACGCGTTCTCTGTTTCCTTTTCGTCTTTCTTTTCCTGCTTCCGGGCTCAGAGATACTCCCTCTATTACCTTTCCATCTTTCTTTTCCTACTAACAGGCGCAGAGAGCATCCACTTTCACTTGAAAAACAAAAAAAGCCAAAACTATTCCTCTTTAAGCGAATAATTTTGGCTCTTATTAACAAAGATTTATCCTTTTACTCTTTTTAACGAAACTTTCCCCATATTAAGTTTAGAGAAAATCATTGTTAGAATAATTGGTATTACAATTGCAACAACCATCGCGATTGCGAAGGTAACCATATATTTTGGTTGAATGGATAGAATTCCAGGGATTCCACCTACACCTATTGAGTTTGCCATTACTCCTGATCCAACAGAAATAATTGCTGCAAATAGGGAACCGATCATAGCGGCAAGGAATGGGAATCCATATTTTAAATTAATACCAAACATGGCGGGCTCTGTTACTCCTAAGTAACAAGAGATGGCTGCTGGAATCGATACTTGTTTTTCTTGTTCGTCTTTACGATTTAAATAGATCATTGCAAGTACTGCTGATCCTTGTGCAATGTTGGATAACGCGATCATTGGCCATAAATTTGTTCCACCAAATTCACTCATTAATTGTAAATCAATAGCATTTGTCATATGATGCAATCCAGTAATAACGAGTGGTGCATAAGCAAAACCAAATACTGCTGCAAATAACCAGCCTAACGTAGATGTTAATCCAGAGTACACAACATCTGAAATCACGGAACCTATCTGCCAACCGATTGGACCTAAAACGGTATGAGCAATTAATACAGTTGGTACTAATGCAAAAAATGGCACAACAATCATCGAAATAGCATTAGGAACGATTTTACGCAAACGCAACTCTAGGAATGAAAGTAATAATCCTGCTAAAATGGCGGGAATCACTTGCGCTTGATAACCAATCATTTCTACTTGAGCAAAACCAAAATCCCAAAATGGCACTTCCTGTGTTCCTGCTACTGCATATGCATTTAATAATTGTGGAGAAACTAAGGTAATCCCTAATACAATACCAAGAATTTGAGTAGCTCCCATTTTTCTTGCTACTGCCCACGTAATTCCTACAGGGAGAAAGTGAAATATCGCTTCACCAATTAACCATAAAAAACTATTTGCTCCAGCCCAAAATTGAGAAACTTCTACTAATGCTTTTGTTCCACCCTCGACTAATTTAATTTCACCAATGACATTTCGGAATCCAAGAATTAATCCCCCAACTACAATCGCTGGAATTAACGGTGTAAAAATATCCGCTAAATGGGCAATCATTCTTTGCAAGAAGTTCATATTTTGTTTTGCCGCTTGTTTCGCCTCATCCTTAGAAGTATCACTCACTCCGGCAATTTCAATAAATTCATTGTAAAATGAGGAAACCTCATTTCCGATAATAACCTGGAACTGTCCCGCTTGCGTAAACGTACCCTTTACAAGCTTTATTTTTTCAATGCTGTCTATATCCGCCTTAGATGAATCATTTAAAACAAAGCGCATTCTAGTTGCACAATGCGTTACAACAGAAATGTTATCGCTTCCACCAATATGTTCAAGAAGCTCTTTTGCCTGTTCTGTGTATTTTCTCATCATTCTTGCCCCCTTTTACCTATTACTCTCATTTATTTATCAATCGATTATCATCTTAATGCATATCCAAAACCTGTATATACAAGTATTGGTTACGTTTTCATTATAGTTGTATATACAGGTAGTGTCAATATAATTAAAAAATAATTTTTTTGGTATTAAAAGGGTTTTTTAGGAACTAAATCGCAATAGAGAAAAATTAAAAAACAGACCCCTACAATCTATTCATGACAAGGAGATAAAATGCTCTGAAATGAATGATTGTATGAATCTGTTTATTTTGTAGTTATGTTTAATGCTTACAATAATAGCGCGATACTAATCGCAATAATCATCACCATGCTAAAATATAAATAATCATATGAAGTAATAATCGTCTTTTGATAGTATGTTCTATCCCTTTCCCCTGTAAAACCTCTTACTTCCATGGCTATTGCCATTTGCTCAGAACGACGGATTGCTTGTGTGATCAAAGGCACAGCATATCGGAAGAAGGCTTTCCAAGTTCCGCTATGCTTATACCCTCTAATCCGATGTGCTTCCTTCAATTGTGCCAAATCAGATTGGAACATTGGAATACAGCGAAAGCCAGCCAACATTCCATATGCCCATTTCGGGGATAATTTCCATTGGTGAATAAGACTCATCATTAATACGTATAAGTTAGTCGTAGTGGTAAAAAGTAAACCAATTGTAACAAAGGCAATCATCCGCAATGCAATAAGCAAACCATTTCCGATACTTTCTTCTGTTACTGTAAACCAAGCCCACTTCCAAACCACTGTTTCGCCTTTCCCAAATGCCGCTAGCATCCAAAAGGTAAGCACAAAGAAGATGGAATAAGGAAGAAGTACTTTTACTAGAAATTTCCCCTTCCATCCTCCAAGGGTCAAACCGAGTACGAAAACACAAACCCAGATAGCTAACGTAGAAATTGCACTATGAACGGTCATTAAGATGACCATTAGCAAAATATGGGTCATTAGTTTCAGCGCTGGATTAAGATGTGATAGATAAGACTCGTTGCTTTTGATTTTCTTCAACCTCCTTTAGATCAGCGAATAATTGATAATGAATAGGAGGCACAATAGCTAGCTTCTTACAAAGCTCTTGATTGGAAAAAAGAAGATATGGATGATCAGCAAAGGCTAGTTTTTTTTGATGTAGGACAACGACTTGGTCTGCATATTGATCGACAATATCCATATCATGTGTAACCATAATAATAGAAGTTCCTTCCTTCTTTCTTTTTTCAAGAACCTGTAATAAATCATGAGAAGATTTCGCATCTTGCCCAAAGGTAGGTTCATCTAACAGAAGAATATCTTGATCTAATAACAGCATGGTCGCCACACTCAATCTTCTTTTCTGTCCAAAGCTAAGGGTAAAAGGATGTTGATCTTGATAAGGCTCTAAACCAAATTCCTTCAAAAGCTCTGTCGTTCGTTTCTTAATATCCCCTTCCTTCCATTGATACTGAATACCAGAAAAGGCAATTTCATCAAATACAGTTTGATTGATAAATTGGAACTCAGGATTTTGGAATACGAAGCCTAAGTGCTGATATAAGTCTCTGTCTCGCCATTTTTTTAGTTCCTTCCCCTGAAAACGGATTTCTCCCTTTTTGCTCTTTTTTAGATGTGCAAGTATCTTTAGGAAAGTACTTTTTCCCGCACCATTATTACCAATAACAGCAATCCATTCTCCCTTATTCACCGTAAAATCTATATTTTCTAAAATAGTTTCTTTCAAGTAAGCTGCTTCTAAATGATTCGTTTCAAGAACTGGATTGTATATATTCTCAGACTCGAGCCTTGCTTTTTTACTTTCATATTTATGGATAAGGTCTACTCTTCTTGGATGACTCTCCTCTTGAATTAACTCCTCCCACTTATATGGGAACACTTTGGGAAACCATATACCAGCTTCTTGCATCTCCGCTTTATACTGGTTTAGGACCATTTCTGGTTTGCCTTCAGCAATTATTTTGCCATTTTTACTTAAAAGAATGACACGATCCATCCATTCTATACAGCCATCTAGTACATGCTCTACCATAACCATTGTTTGACCAGCTCTAGCTGCGGTACCTTTAATCACCTCAAAAACTTCTTTTCTACCAGAGGGATCCAGTTGAGCTGTTGGTTCATCCAAAAAGAGTACTTCTGGTTCTAATGCTAATAGACTGGCTAATGCTAGTCGTTGCTTCATTCCTCCTGAAAGATTAGCAATAGGAGTGTGGGGATTTATTGCTAATCCTACTTTTTCAAGCAGCTCATGAATTATTGCGTCCATTTCTTCCCTTGGAACTTTACGATTCTCTAGGCTAAAGGCAATTTCCTCATCCACATGCTCCATGCAAAATTGTGTGTCAGGATTTTGAAAAAGGACACCAGCTCTTTTTTTCCTAGTTACTTCTCCAGAAACACTAGCTTCTATATGTTCTGGAATAATTCCAGCTAAAACAGATATAATAGTAGATTTCCCACTGCCACTAGGACCTAATATTAATACTTTCTCGCCTTGATTGATATGCAGGGAAACTTCTTTGAGGACAGGTTCCTTATCCTCAAAGAAGCGCACAGTTAGATGGTTACATCCTAACAATGAACTCATCATTATTCTCCTTCTTCCGATTCGATCTATTGATAGCATATCCATTTAGGACACCTGTTTTACCAAGCCCATCAACAATTGCTTTTGCTAATAATCCCCCTAAAACAAGCCCACTAATTACTTGAATAATAAAGGTTAGAACAAGCGTTGTCGTTGTATAATACGAAAACCCCTCTGCAATTATGCTATATAGCATGCTTCCACAAGCAGCTAATGCCCCTGATAACATTAAGACAGAAACATGGTATTTTTTATAGCGGAAGATCGCAAAAGCTATTTCAGCTCCGATTCCTTGAAAGACTCCTATTAAAAGTGCTTGTAATCCAAAATGACTGCCAATCAAAAGCTCAACAGAAGCTGCAACCACTTCTGCAATTAAAGCTGCTCCCGGCTTTTGCAAAATATAAGCAACAATTGGACTCGCAATAACCCATATTCCAAACATAAAGTTAGCACCAACTGGACCAACGATTGCTGAAATCGGAAGCCATAAAGTGGACCATCCCATATAAAGGACGCCACATGCTACAGCGATAACTACTAATAAGACTACCTCTTTGATTTTCCAGTTCATACAGTCACCTCAATGGTTTTTACTGGCCAATCCTCCAGCTTATATGCCATATCCCAAAACTTATATTCTAGTTGGCAGCTTAATAGAAAATACTCCATTAGCTTTTCCTTCTGTTCTTCATTAAGCGTTTCAGCAAGATCATCTAATCGCTGACAAAGGGGCGTAGTAACTGTCATAGGACCATCCCCGTAGAAATGAATCCAGTCATAAAAAGGATGGGTACTATCTGGGTTTACCTCTTCTAAAAGTTTTTTCCCGATTTCAACATACGTCCATGGACAAGGCAAAAGCGCCGCTATAATATCAGCAATTCCACCTTGATGAGCAACCGTTAGCATATGACGGATATAATGGTGAGCAGAAGGAGCTACTGGAAACCCTTGTAGATCTTCATATTTAACGCCTGCTACTTCACAAAAATTATTATGAGGATGCGTTTCACTATGTAGCACAAAGGAAATTTGGTTATTGAATAGCTCCATATCCTTTCTATCCGCACTTTTGGAAATAGCTAATCCGTAAATTTTCATAAAAGCATTTAAATATTCAAAGTCTTGTTTCACGTAATGAATAAGCTGTTCTTTCTTTAAATCCCCTTTTCCAATCCCTTGAACAAATGGATGTTCAAAAATTGCCTGAAAGATTGGGTCAGCCTGTGTGCGTAATGCTTGTGAAAAACTCATTTGATTTCCTCCTTCTTTGGTCCTCTAAGACCAACCATTAAGATTTTTGATGAAAAGGAAAACATGGAGCAACTTTGCTATACAAAAAAGCCACTCCAAAAAATGGAGTGGCTTTATCATGAATAAAATAACAGTATTATTCTAGGCCTACTCCACTTTCCTACGCTAGTATGAACTAGATCAGGTTCAAAGGGTCCAAGTAATCTTGTCTCAGCCAGAAAGGCTCCCCCAGTGGATTTTCCTATTCAATTACTTATTACATTACCGAATATCTATAATTATTGTCAATCATTTTCCCCTCATTCTTTTTTTATTATTCTGATTATCCCTTTGTTAAAAGGGTAAAGCTATAAGTGAAATTTTAATAATACCGTTGATGTTTCCTTTACTTAAGGTTGTTATCCAAAAGAAACTTTCACAAAATCGACATATTTATGTGATGTTTTTCACATAGTTTAAGTATATAATCACTATATAAACAGTAATAACATTTTACAAAAGAAAGAATTTTACGATACTATGGAGAAAAGTAACAGCAAAGTAAATAATTAACGATTCTTGTTCTCCATTTAATAATGAAATAGCTTTAAATACTATTAATCTATTAAATTCAAAAAAGGGAGTTGCAAAAGGATGAAACAACAAAATATAAATCGCGTCGTTTTAATTGGTACAGGTGCTGTAGGATGTAGCTATGCTTATTCATTAATTAACCAAGGTGTTACAGAAGAACTTGTTTTAATTGATGTAAACAAAAAAAGAGCAGAAGGGGAGGCAATGGATTTAAATCACGGCAGCCCATTTGCTCCAGCTCCAACAAAAGTATGGGCTGGCGATTACTCTGACTGTGGAGATGCAGACTTAATTGTCATCACTGCAGGTTTACCACAAAAACCAGGGGAGACTCGTTTAGATTTAGTTGCGAAAAACACAGCAATCTTTAAAAGCATTGTGAAAGAAATTACTGCTAGTGGATTTGATGGCATTTATTTAATTGCAACAAACCCAGTTGATATTCTTACTTATGTTGTTTGGAAAGAGTCTGGTTTACCAAAAGAGCGTGTAATCGGTTCTGGGACTACATTAGATTCTGCCCGTTTCCGCTATATGCTAGGTGAGTATTTTGATGTAGATACACGCAACATACATGCTGCCATTATCGGTGAGCACGGAGATACGGAGTTGCCAGTATGGAGCAGTACAACTATTGGATTAGAAAGCATTGAAACAAAACTAGCTAAAAATGATAAATACTCTCAAAAAGATCTAGATGAACTTTTCATAAATGTTCGAGATGCCGCTTACCATATTATTGAGCGCAAAGGTGCTACTTATTATGGAATCGGAATGTCTCTCGTACGTATCACAAAAGCTATTCTCGGAAATGAAAATTCTATATTGCCAGTGTCTGCTTACTTAGACGGTGAATACGGTCATGAAGACATCTATATTGGTGTTCCCGCCATTATTAATCGTCAAGGAATTCGTGAGGTAGTAGAGTTGAAACTAGACGAAAAAGAAACAGAACAATTTAACCACTCTGTGGAAGTTCTTAGACAAACTATGAACTCTGCCTTAAACTAATATGATAAAAGCCTATTGCTGTTTATATGCAATAGGCTTTTATTCATTTTCACCCATTAAATGAAGGGGCTCATACCCACATTCTATTAAAGGAACCGATCCATTTTGCTGAAATAAAACTCCTTCTTCTTCTAGCATCCTTCTTTGAAGCTGCCCATGTTCACCTGTTAATCCAATACAGCCTTTACTATTAAGCACTCTATGCCATGGGAGCTGATACTTTTCAGATAAGGAATGAAGGACCCTAACAACTTGTCTTGCTGCTCTAGGACTGCCCGCAATCTTCGCAATTTGCCCATATGTCATTACTTTTCCCATAGGAATATCTGCAATAATTTCTACTACCTTTTTCGTAAAAGGCTTCATTCTATTGCCTCCATTCTAATTTGCTTTCTCTTAAACATCCTCTTATTTTAGCAGAATTTCGATCTATTTTTAATCTACTTCATCCTGCTATTGGATGTTATCTTTGGACTTCTTGTATTACTTACTTGCAAGTTCTCCCTCAACCAAAGGTTCTAGGAAATTTTTCATATTTTCGTTCAATTTTTTATAAAAACTCATTTTTTTCTCCTAATAGGGAATAAACGTACTAATAAGACAAGGAAGGGAGTACTACGAATGAAAAAAACTCTATTCTTTTTACTCTTCACTTTTTCTCTAATCGCAAGTAGCTGTTCCAATGGTTCAACAGGCAGTCAAACAAATTCACCGACAAAGGAAGCAAATGCTGCTGAACAAGCTAATACAGAAGCTGATCAAACTAATGAGGAGATTCCCTCAACCAATGAACAAATAAAAGAAATTCGTTCTATGCTTAAAATGAAAGATTCTAAATTACCGACAAAATTCCCTATAACAGATACTGAATATGTAGGAGCCAAAATGAATAAAAATGAATCAGATGAATATTCTATTTCATTTTATCAAACACAAGAACCTGTACCAATTAACGACGAGTCTTTAGCTACAAACGATAACCGGATTGCGACTTTTAAAGCAGAAACTTTCGATGACCCAGCTAAACAAAAGGAGCTATTCCCCGAGGTTTCATTGGACTCTATACCAGATGATATGAAGGTAGAATTAGGACATCAAATTATCGGAATGAAAGAAGGCGCAGCAGGGAGTTCTTATTTACTTTGGAAAGAAGGTCGTTGGGTATTACAAATTAAATCGATTTCCGCTGATGAATTAGACACTATTAATATTGCTAGAAAGATGGTTGATTATCTGGAAGAGAATGCGCTCCCTGTTCCGAAGGATAATGGACGGATTGAGGTTAGCTATCCGCAAAACGCAGAAGAAGTTGAGGTAACGGCAAGATGGGAAGAAGAAAATATTGTTTATACTTTAGAAACTGAGGAAGTACCGATAAATGCTTTAATGATGACTGTCTCAACAGAATGATTTGTAACCAGGGCTAGCGCAAACTTGAATAATCCGACTATAACTAACTTGATTTCAGCAGGATTTTCGGTTTATCGGATTACTTCATTCTTCTTTTCAGTTAAATTTTTCGGTTTTTTCAGCCAAACCCACTTGCTTTTCAGCCAAACTCCCTTGCTTTTCAGCCAAACTCCCTTGCTTTTCAGCCAAACTTTCGATTTTTCAGCCTATCCCCTATCTATATAACAAAAAAAGAGTTATTGGAAAAGTAAATTTCCTTCTCCAATAACTCTTTTTTTGAAACCACTTAAAAATAAAGTTTATGCACGTACTTTCATCACGGAACAGTCGTCACAATGGATCATGTTTTTGATTAGTTCTTTGTTCTTTTCTTCAAATAGTTCATTATGTGATGACACCATAGCACTATTGCTTGCTTCCGGTTGGATATATAATTTGGCTTTATTGACTGCATTTGCTGCGTCTTGGAAAGCCCCTGCTATTAAATGGACTTTTCCTTCATGCTTTAGGATATCTCCAGCAGCAAAAATTCCTGGTACAGATGTTTCACTATTAACATTGCCTGCTATGTAAAAATCTTCAAGCATGTCAATTTTTAATTTACTATTTTTTAATAGAGAAGAATCCATTTCATAGCCATGGTTAATAACCACTTCATCTACCTTTAGAGTAGTTACTTCTTCTGATTGTGTATTTGTTAATTCAACTGAATCAATACGATTATGATTTTCGTTAGCAATCAGTTTCGTAATAGATGTATGGAATAAACACTCTACATTGCTTTCTAACAATTCTCTCGCTTTCGCCTCGTGACCTGCAAGTGTATCCTTTCGACATGTTAAATACACTTTCTTTGCTATCGGCTCCAGTTCAAGTGCCCAATCAACAGCTGAGTTTCCGCCACCAGAAAGAACAACCACTTTGTCTCTAAAGTGCATTAAAGATTTCACCGTATAGTTTAAGTTTGACACTTCAAACCGTTCGGCACCTTCTATTTTTAATTTTTGTGGAGTGACTATTCCGCTTCCTACTGCAACGATAACTGTTTTGGAATAATGGATTTCTCCTGAATCTGTTTCTAATAGGAAAATGCCTTCCTCATTTTTAGAAATAGAATGAATCTTCGTATTTGTTACTACTTCAGGCTTAAAGGTCAAGCCTTGCTGTACAAGCTGCTCTCTTAACCTTTCACCTGGCATTGGAGTGATGCCGCCAACATCCCAGATCATTTTCTCTGGATATAAATGCAGCTTTCCGCCTAACTGTGGTAGAAACTCAATAATTTTTGTCTTCATTTCTCTTAATCCACTATAAAAAGCAGAATACAGTCCTGCCGGTCCGCCGCCAATTATCGTCACATCGAATAGTTCTATATGATCCATTAACCTGCTCACTCCTATTTTGAAATTTTAGTACTATTTATATATGATTAAATCTTTTTCTTTATTAGTTAAATTGATTATCATTCTCATTTACATACTACCTTTTTTTTAGAATTTTTTCAATCCTATAAAGAAAACTTTTAATGAACTGTTTGTGAATAGATGTTGTTCTACTACAAATAGAGATCATACGTTCCTTTTTTCTCAATTAAAGGATAGAATCAAGAGTTATTTAGTGAATTAGGCAGTATTTATAAGCATACAGCCTATTTAATTTAATCAGAAAAAACTTTATGAACGATACAAACTGTATATGCTTTATTTTCACGTTTGCGCTATCTATTACTTGTTTTATATAATAAGGGTAACTCTACAGGAGAAGGATATGGATAAGTCCCATTACCATACTGGGAGTAATACAAGCAAGTAATACTAAATAAAAAACTATATTACCCAAAGAACCACTATAAGTATTGCCATAATACTCGCTTAATTCCTACTATTCCTCTATAAATAATCAAATTTTAATTTTCTATTTCTTATTATTTATCCATATTCTGAAAATCTCCAAGATAAACCTTTTAAGGAGAAGTGATTCATGCATAAGATCGAAGTCAAAAATCTCACAAAGATATTTGGAGGCAACCCCAAAGAAGGGCTTAAAAGACTCCAAGCAGGCGAAGAAAAAACGAAAATACTGAAAGAAACTGGGATGACAATTGGAGTCGATAGTGCTTCTTTTCATGTAAAACAAGGAGAGTTCTTTGTCATTATGGGTTTATCCGGGAGTGGAAAATCTACACTTATTCGTCTAATCAATCGACTTATCGAGCCAACTTCTGGTGAAGTCCTAATAGATGGAAAAAACATTACCACCATGAACAAAAAGGAGCTTATAGAAACCCGTCGGAAAAAACTTAGTATGGTTTTTCAGAATTTTGCGTTATTTCCAAATCGCACCGTACAGGAAAATGTAGAATACGGATTAGAAATTCAAGGCCATCCTAAGAAGGAGCGTGCAGAAAAGGCTATTAAAGCAATTCATGATGTTGGTCTTAAAGGCTATGAAGCCAGTTTCCCTAATCAGCTAAGTGGGGGTATGCAACAACGTGTAGGTCTAGCTAGAGCATTAGCAAATGATAGCGATATCCTTTTAATGGATGAAGCCTTTAGCGCTTTGGATCCACTAATTCGTAAAGAAATGCAGGATGAACTCATTCGTTTACAAAACAAGCTAGGGAAAACTATTATTTTCATCACCCACGACCTAGACGAAGCACTCAAGCTAGGTGATCGAATTGCCATTATGAAAAATGGCTCCATTGTACAATTAGGTACAGCTGAAGAAATTTTAGAAAATCCAGCGAATGATTATGTATCTACCTTTGTAGAAGATGTCGATCGTTCCAAAGTTTTAGTTGCTGGACAAATTATGAAGCAGCCAGATCTTATTACTACGTGGAAGGATGGACCTAGGGTAGCAGTAAGAAAAATGGAAGAAGCTGGTCTATCAAGTATTTTTGTAGTAGATAAGGATAAGCAATTAAAAGGTATCCTTACTATTGATGCTGCCATCAATGCGTACAAAGAAAATAAATGGGTGGAGGATGTATTAGAGCATGATTTCCATTCCACCACATACGACACTCCATTAAATGACTTAATTGGAGTTGCAGCAGAATCAAAATTTCCTATTGCAGTTACAGAAAATAATAGATTACTAGGAATCATCGTACGAGTCTCTATATTGTCTGGACTTATTCTCGGAAAAGAACAAAAGGAGGCTATCATATGAATTATTTCTTCTTTCCACTAGAAGATTGGACAAATCAATTTGTAGACAATTGGCTACTGCCAGTTTTAGGTGACTTTTTTAACTCTTTTAGCGGAGTGTTAAGCATATTTATAAATGCTGTCACTAATTTATTTACTTTTATTCCTGCTGAAGTAATAGCAATCCTATTAGCGCTTTTAGCTTGGCGTCTTGCTGGAAGAGGAATCGCTATTTTTACGATTATTGGATCTCTTTACTTAGGTTCCGTTGGCTTATGGACAGGTGCGATGCAAACTCTATCGATTGTTATCGTTGCAACCTTTTTCTCCATCGTTGTTGGGGTTCCTTTAGGTATATTTACAGCAAAAAATCGAACATTGGATCATATTGTTCGACCACTTCTCGATTTCATGCAAACATTACCAAGCTTTGTTTATTTAATCCCTGCTATTCTACTCTTTGGTTTAGGAGAAGTTCCAGCAGTTATCTCTACTTTCGTTTTTGCTACTCCACCAGCAGTACGCATGACGAGCTTAGCAATCAAACAAGTACCAGCTGATATCGTAGAAGCTGCTAAAGCTTTCGGTTCTACGTCTTGGCAATTACTTGTAAAAGTTCAGCTACCGAATGCCATACCAACCATTATGGCAGGTATTAACCAGACCATTATGCTGGCATTATCAATGGCTGTTATCGCTTCGATGATTGGTTCACCAGGTTTAGGTAGTACTGTTTTATCAGGTATCTCTAGTGTAAATGTTGGATTAGGTCTTACTGGTGGATTAGGTATTGTTGTCCTAGCTATCATACTTGATCGAATCACACAAGGTTTAGGAAAAAAAGCGTAAAACAAGAATCAACTAAAATTAACAGAAGAAAGGAAGTATACAAATTTTATGAAAAAATTAAAACTTAGCTTTTTAATGTTATTACTATTTACTCTTTTAATTGGCTGTTCCTCTCAAGGCAAAGATTCAGGAGGAAATGAATCAAGTAATAAAGAAACTATTACATTCGGTGTTACCCCTTGGACCAGTACCATTCCTCCAACAAAAGTTGCCAAGCTTTTATTAGAAGATATGGGCTATACAGTAGCGGAGAAAAACGCAGATGCTGGCGGCGTTTATACTGGTCTTTCACGTGGCGATTTAGATGTATTTATGGATGCTTGGCTACCTGATATGCATGCAAATTATATGGATAGATATAGCAATCAATTGGAAGATTTAGCAGTTAGCTATACAGAAGGAGAACTTGGTTGGGTTATTCCTTCTGATGTGGAAGGTATTGACAGCATTGAAGATCTAAAAGGAAAAGAAGATCTCTTTGGCGGAAAAGTGTACGGAATTGAAGAAGGAGCAGGAATGACTGTTACTTCTAAAGAAATGATTGAAGAATATGGATTAGATTTAGAATATGTTGCGTCTAGTGAAGGTGGAATGCTAGCACAAGCTTCTAAGCTTATGAAAAGTGGCGATCCTGTTATTTTCCTAGGCTGGCGTCCACATCCAATGTTTGTTAATTACGATATAAAAGTATTAGAAGATCCAAAAGGTTTCTTTAAAACTTCAGAAGTTCATGTAGTGGTAAATAATGGTCTGAAAGAAAAAGCACCTGAAGTTCATGAATTTTTAAGTAACTGGAGCATGCCTGTTGAAGACATTGAAGAAATGATTGTTAAGATTGAAGATGGTGCTGATGAAGAAGAAGTGGCACAGGAATGGATTGATAATAATCAAGATAAAGTCGATGCTATGTTAGGGAAATAATCAAAAAACGGATACCTTAAGGGTGTCCGTTTTTTGATTTAATTAATCTTCTTACTTCACCTATTAGGACGGTTTAATAACTATCTAATCCCTCATATCGGAAGTAAGCAAAGTCGGCGTGGGAGGCTGCTTTTTTATCCATATCGTGGACACCTATACCAATGAAATTACCTGTAAAACCTCCTGCTAAAAACAACAGGTCTTGACTGGTTCCTATTTCTTGCCAATCTTCCTCTTGGTCTGACCGGAAATAGAAATTTCCTATTGCACCATCACCAATCACTTTTAAATATACTTCTTTTGTCGTAATAGGAATGATTATTGGGTCTAATAGAAACACTCCTTGTTCACATCGCATAAACCGGATAACACGGCCTTGTGCCTCATCATAGGTTATGTAGGCATATAGATAATTTGTATCGTTTAGATAAAGCATGAGTCCAGCCATTTGATTATAGGTAACAGGATGAAATTCTACCTTTGTTTCTGCATGAAAGTGAAAGTCCTTTTGACGGATTGCTACTAGATGATGCTCGAAAAGAGACTGAATGGAATCACCAGAAAACATGCGTAGATAGCCTTTTCTACTTGTTAAATCACACCAAGATTCATCTGCTAAAATTCGTAAAGTGTTCCACTCTTTTTTTAATGGTCCTGTAAAGTCATCTTCAAAATCAGTATCCTTATTAAGAACTACTGGTTCCTCTGTTATAATTTCTGTTAACAAGCTAGGACCGTTTTCCTCTGTTGCCAGTCTTAGCCAGCCATCCTTTGTCCAATAGACCTCTTCTATTGCTGTTTCTCTTCCTAGAATGGCCGCCCTTTTTTGCAAGGGGCGAGTTGCTAAATATACCATATACCAATTTCCAAGCGGAGTTTGCACGATACTTCCATGGCCTGAGCATTGAAGGAGTGACTCTGGTTTATCACTGGCAGTAAGCATTGGATTTTTCGGGTCTAATTCATATGGACCTATTATTTCTTTTGAACGGCAAACCGTAACAGAATGACCTTTTCCAGTCCCTCCCTCTGCCGTTATTAAATAGTAGTATTCCCCATAGCGATAGAGATGGGGCGCTTCTGTTTTAGCTAATTCTGTGCCATCAAAAATTTTAAACACAGGACCAATTAACGCTTTTTTTGTTGGATCCAATTCTTGCATCACAATACCAGCCGACTTATTTCCAGTTGTCATGCGATAATCCCATATCTCATTTAGCAGCCACTTGCGTCCATCCTTATCATGAAACAAAGATGGATCAAAACCACTGCTATTTAAATAAACAGGTTCTGACCAAGGTCCATTTATCGTAGGGGCAGTAATCAAATAGTTATGAGAGTCCTTAAATGGCCTTCTCGTACTTTTTACATCTGTATATATTAGATAGAATATCCCATCTGAGTAGCTAATTTGCGGAGCCCATATACTACCATTTTGAGGGTTACCTCTTAAATTCACTTGGTTGGTTAGTATATCTGTTTCATGCTCCCAATTCACTAGATTGTTAGATTTATAAATACGAATACCTGGTAACCATTCAAAGGAAGATACAGCTATATAATATGTATCTCCTACTCTTATTATATTTGGATCTGGATTAAACCCTCTCAATATCGGATTTTTAATAGGAGTTCGATACATAATTTTCTCCTTTCTTTGTAGAACTATCTACTTTTCTAAATAAGCATAAAGCTGCTGCTAGAAAAAAAAGAAACGCAATGGGAAAGGCAATAAATTGGGTACCAATTAAGGTTGTGAGTCCAGCAAACAGATAGAGTATAGCCGCCCACTGTGGAAAGCGTTCTTTCCAAATTAAAGCGGTTGCAAACACTACAAAAATTAGTACAAGCAACAGAGCAATCCCAAACCATATCGCCAAAGCTTTCATTGCTTCCAAGCTATCATTTATATGACTGATAGAAATACCCTCTTGAAGAATCGGAAATACCGTTTCTTTATAGGTCTCTTCATCCATGGAGGTTATTGTTAAAGAAAACCCTCCTAGAAAGATGACACAGAACGTAACCCCTACCACGCCAATCATGACTTCCCATTTTCGCTTCAAGTTCTTTTCTCCCCTTCCTGCTTGCTTTCTATCTGAATCCAATCTGGCTTTTTTATCCTATCCTTTTGTTCATAAACATTGTCTATTTCCTTGTATGCTGCTGTTTTTCGATTTTCCTTCCTACCCCAATCGTCCCATCTATCCGGATGAATATGTGAACCCATTCTACATTGAGAAAAGGTAACCCTCGCATAAGGTCTCCAAGGTCTGCCTAAATAAACTTTCTCTACATTAGATTCTGCAGTTAAATAGCAAGCTGAAAAGAATAATCCCTTTTGTCCTTCTGGTGTACTTGCTGCCGTTATATACCCTGGCTCATCATTTTGCCGTTTAAGTGATTTCAACTCACAGTTTTCAAACAGCCCCTCTCCGCCTCCAAAGATAAAGTCCACTGTCCCTTCTATATAACAATGAAGAAACGCTATTCGCTTATTTGGATATTCCCACTTAATCTTAGGAGTTAAAAACGGTGAGCCATCCTTTTGCACAGCAGGTAAAGGACCAAGGCAAATAGTATCTTGATACCCTTTCAAGACACAATTTTTAAGGACTATTCCATCTCCCTCACTGTATAGTGCCACTGCCTGCCCTACCGTTTCACCAGGCCCAGCATTATTTATAATTTCCACATTTTCTATCCATATATTTTCTGCATTAATAAAAACGGTTGCTGTTTGAAAGGTTCCTATCTCTCGTCCAGCTACATCTAATTGACGAGCATATTTATTTCCAATAATTCGGACAGTCCCAATCCCAATAAACTTCCGATTCGATTGATAGAGCAAGATATTTTCCTCATAATCTCCATTTAATAGCAAGAATGTTACAGGCTCTACCATACTTGAACAATAATTAATGGCCTCTTGGACACTAGAAAAATCACAAATTTTGCTCTTTCCAATGACAAACTGCTGCGGCTTTTTCACAAATACTTCTGCAGGAAGTTTTCCCATCGTTTCCTCATTTCCTTTGTCTCTTGGTGACCACCTGTTAAAATGCGCCCTTCCCAATGATCCTTTGCATGATACGATTCATAAATAGTACCCAATTGTTCTTCAAGTAGAATCGCTCCTTCTAGTGGACACATTCCGTCGTCCTTTCCAGTTAAGCTAAGGCGGTATCTTGGTGCGATTAATGATTGCACCGATAAAGTGGAGAATTGCTTTAAAAATCCTGGCACGTAATAATAGTAGCCATGATGATCCAGGCCACGTTTTTGCTTTAATGTTTCAATGTGTACCTGTGCTGCAATATCTACTGTTACTTTAATTCGTTCATCTAGTGCGGCAAGCCACCAGCTCATTAAGCCGCCCATTGACATTCCAAATGTAGCTAGTCTGGACTTATCTACATCTGGGCGCTTTACAAGATAATCTAGGAAGGACATATTATCAAAAATCCGCATGCCCCAAAGCGTCCTTCCTTCTAAAAGCATCTCTTTCACCAATTCACTTTCTAATTTCCCTTTTCTTTCATTAAATCCCCACATATCAATGGAACCAACAGCAAAACCTAAATCCGTTATTGCCTCAACAAAGGGAGGGGATTGTAAGTAGCTGCTGCTTTCTAGCAATTCCTCTTTTCCCTGATCAAAGTTCCCTCCATGAGAGTGGTTAAAGATAACGGTCGCTAGTGGCTCTGTCTGATTGATAGGCTTGGCAAAATAGGCAGGGACAGACTCTTCCTCATTTAGCTGCAGAATAAGACTTTCCAATATATAGTTCTTTCTTTTTTCCGTCTTAATTAATTGAGCTGTAATTTTTTTTGACTTTGGGTATTCACCTAATAGTTCTATTAGCTTTTGACGTATCTCCCTCACTTTACGCCTTCACTTCCTTAATAAGCGCTTCTTCCTTCTTTGTATTTTTTGATTTACAATAGATTACCTCTATATCCTCACAATTTTCCAGATAAAAAGCTGGCCCATCATGATTTTCAATCGTAATCCGATTAAATAGTACATCTTTTGCAAAGCCAACATAGAAGCCGCGATTATTCATATCCTCTATTCCAGCCATCATTGCTGGTTTTCCAGGTATCGCATTCTCTGCCAGGGAGATATCAATATGATTAAAGGTAAGCTCTGAGACATATTGCTCAACAAGACCATAGATAAATCCAGCTGAGGCATGAACATTCCGAGCCGTAATATTAGCAAAATGGATACGTCTAAACATTGGTGTATCAACTGTTACAGGGTACGGATTTTTATCCCAAACATATTTGTCCTTCCCCTTTGGTCCACAGAAGTAATAAAGGTTTAAAATGAATGGGCAAATAACTCCTTCCATCACAATATTATCTACACGAATATCTTCTATCACACCGCCGCGCCCTCTTCTCGATTTCAACCGAATACCTCGGTCTGTATCCTGAAATACGCAATTATTAATCGTTACATTCCGGATATCGCCACTCATTTCACTTCCAAGCACAACTCCCCCATGTCCATGAACCATTGTACAATTTGTAATCGTAATATTTTCACAGGCTACTCGCTCGACAGTATCTTCGGTTCCTGCTTTAATGGCAATACAATCATCCCCGACATCGATATGACAATTGCTGATTCTCACATTGGAACACGATTCTGGGTCAATTCCATCTGTATTGGGGAGTCTTTTGGATTCATAATGGTAAGATTATCTATTGTTATGTTTTGAGAACAAATCGGATTAACTGTCCAGCTCGGAGAATTAATTAAGGTTATATCTTTAATCGTAATATTTTCACATCCATCTAAACTAATTAGCTTCGGTCTAGGATAAGCAAGCTTCTCGCGTTCTTTACGGAAAAGATGCCACCATTTTTCCCCATTACCATTGATTGTTCCGAACCCTGTAATGGAAAGGTTGCGACTGTTCTCCGCGTATAAACAAGAAGCATAGACCTCTCTAGCTACTCCCTCCCACCTAGATGTGACAACGAAATAATCCTTTTGGTCATCTGAGAAGATTAATTCTGCTCCTGCTGTCAAATGGAGTTCCAAATTATCTTTTAATAATAGGGCTCCTGTCAGGAATTCGCCTGGCGGAATAATGACTTTTCCTCCGCCATTTTCATATGCTGTATCTATTGCTTTCTGAATAGAAGCTGTACATAGACTTCCGTCACTTTTCGCACCAAATTCGGTGATGATGTAATCATTCATTTTACAATCTCCTTATTTGTTTATTACTTCCTCCACTTCTACTAAAGCCTGCAAAAATGCGCCTAAACCCTTTTGGTCATTACAGATGACTGGTTCACTAATGTAATAAGTGTAAGTCCCATCTCGTTTGTCAGCTCCTCCAAGTCCTGCTACCTGACAGTTTTTATTTAAATTAACCCAGCCTTCTTTTGTCAGCAAAACAAATTCCTCTAATAGGCCTTGATAACCTTTCTTTAATGGCTCTATCCATTCTTCCTTATTAAGAAGTCCTAAACGAATTCCTTTTGCCATCGCACAAACGTACATACTGCTTGCAGATGCCTCTAAATAGTTTCCTTTTTCCCCTTGCTTATCAACGACCTGATACCATACATCGCTTTTCTCATCTTGATATTTCAATAAAGCCCTTAACGTGTCTGCTAATATTTTCTCTAAAAAAGAACGATCTGGTGTATCTTCCGGGATAATTTCTAATGTATCCACTAGCGCTACCACATACCAACCTATTGCTCTTCCCCAAAAATTCTCCGATAAACCAGTCTCTTTATTCGCCCACGGTTGCACCTTTTTTTCATCCCAAGCATGGTAAAGAAGCCCTGTCTTATCATCTACTAAATGATGATAGCTTACTTTAAATTGATGAAGGATATCATCAAGACCCTTTCCATCTTCGTATTCCATTTGATATTGTGCATAAAATGGTGCTCCCATGTATAATCCATCTGCCCAGATTTGGTATGGATAAATTTGTTTATGCCAAAAGACACCTTCAGAAGTTCTTGGGTGTTTTTCTAATTGAGACTTCAACAAATCAGCGGCTTTCCGATATTTATCTTCGCCTGTATCTTTAAATAGCTGAAATAATATTTTACCGTTATTTATATGGTCGATATTAAATTCGGATACCTCGTAGCCCTTTATTGATCCATCTTCTTGGATAAAATGGTCCATATTTCTCTTTATAAATTGAAAGTATTTTTCGTTTCCTGTTCGTTTCCAAAGGCTTTCAAATCCTCTAAGAACAACTCCATAATCATAGGACCATTTTTCGTTGTAGCCTTTATCTTCATATAAGCGCGGAAGTCTTTCCATGATGGAAAGAGCCGTTCTAGCTGACCAACTCATTTCTGCCATTTTTTTATTCCTCCATTTTATGTGGATTTTTTATTACTCTAGTTTTTTACTTACTCGCTAATATTTTTCAAGGTGAGCCTCTAGCCAAGATCTGCTTTCTTCTCACCTCATTTTTTAATATGTTTTATTTATTACAGCATTATTTCGTTTGCTCATATGCTGCTTTGTACTCTTCTTTAATCGTATTACCGCCAGAATCTTGCCATGTTTTAACTGCTTTTTTGAAACCATCTAAATCAATTTCCCCTAATATATACTGATAAGTAGCGTCTGTAATAAGCTTTTGCAATTCCGATCCCTGCGATGTATTCGTAGGTGATTCTAATGAATATGCAGGATTCAATACTGCATAGTTCTCATTTTCTGCGATCATCTCATCAGCCAAGGCTTTTATAGGATTGGGATCCTTTAACCCATACCCTGATTCCTTTGGTCTGGATGCTGCGAATGGCTGAACTTCCTGTGTCCATAAGTCTTGATTAATAATTTCATAGGCTCCATCATCTGTTAGCTTATAATGTACATCCTCAATTCCATAGGTCATCAAGGTGTATATTTCAGGATCCAATAAATCATTAACAAACTTGAGAACTCGCTTTAATTCCGCTTCGTCTTTTACTTCTGAACGAGGGAATGCTAATAATCCGCCAATTCCATTGTTTGCAGCCCAGATAGCACGCTCTGGATTAGAATCAGAAACCATATCATTTACTAATGCCAATTCCATATTATCTTGAATACCAGTTGCCATTGTTTGCAGGTTTTTCGCGTCAAAAAGTGCGCCAATATAAATTCCTGCTTTTCCTTGTGCAAAGCTTTGCTGTTGATCTGTTTTTGCTGTAACTGCAAAGTCTTTGTTTATCCAGTCATTATCATAAAGCTCTTTCATATAGTCCATTGTTTCGATATAGCCTTCTGTTTCAAATTCAGGAATAAAGTTTCCGCTATCATCACGATCCCAAATATTCGGTGTTCCATAGTAAGAGCTCAATGTTTTAAATGCACCGTATATTAAATCGCTTCGATCAGCAAACCCCGTTGTATCATTTTTCCCATTACCATCTGGATCATCTTCTGTAAACGCTTTCGAAATTTCCATTAATTCTTCTACTGTTTTCGGCAATTCCAAACCTAAGTTATCAAGCCAATCTTTACGTAAAACAACACCATTTCGCGCTAAATCCTTCTGAAATGGAACTCCATAAAGTTTCCCTTCAATAGATGCAGAAACACGTACATCTTCTGAAATTGCTTTCAGATTTGGAAATTCATCTAAGTAGTCTTCTACATTCCAAAACATTCCTGATTTTAACGCATTACGCACGGAAGAGTTTTCCATAATAGTTAGTGTAACAATGTCAGCCAATGAGTCAGAAGCTAAAGCTGTATTAATTCTTTCTTCCTTAGAAGCATCAGGAATCCAAGAAAATTTAATTTCCGTATTTGTTTTTTCTTCAATTTTATCTAATACAGTATCTGTTGGTGGAGAGGCTGTGTGTAAAATATTTAACCAAGTAATTTCCGCTTTACTATTTTCATCATATGTTCCAGATGATTGCTCCTTTTCCCCACTGCATCCCGCCAATAATAGCATACCTGCAAAACTAACGCTGGCTAACTTTGATAGTTTTTTCATTTATACGCTCCTTTGTAATTTGATATAAAGTTGTATCTTCTACTACTTCTGTATTTTGTAATTCCATTCTCGTAAACACTTGATTTGCAGTCCAAGTAATCACATAAAATAGGAAACTAACACCAAAGAAAGTGAGAATTCCAGGGAAAAATGTAATCGCGGTCCAATAAGTAGCACCAATTACTACAAACAACAACAAAGAATACTGTAAGTAAGAGAAACCAAAGATAAAGGACATTTTCATTCGAAAGAATATTCCCTTCCAATTATAATGAGCCATTAGTGGAAAGATATAAACGGCTGAAAGAAAGTAAAGAAGGGAAATAATCACAAAGAATACTTTCAAATACCAATTTGACACATATAGTAAGTCAATCACTAATACACAACCGATTAGTGCATAGATCCAGCTTATAACCACGGATTCCTTAAAGGACTCTTTATAGTACTTCCAATAAGAAGAAAAAATAGGGATACTAGTATTTCCTCTTATCCACTGTCGCATAATGCTTACTAGAGCATAGGTTGAGGGACCAGCACCAAATATTCCTAGACCAAATATAGTAAAGAGCCACCAGAGGAAATTGATATATACCAGTTTTAATATCGTCGTAAAAATCTGATTTACTTTTTCCACTGATTTTAACATCGTATCCCTCCCTTTCTAAATCCTAATAAACGCCATCCTCTCCAAACTTTTTGGCCAATTTATTCGCCAGCATAACTAACACTAAGCCGACTATTCCCTTAAATAAACCAACAGCTGTACTAAAGCTTAGCTGCCCATTCTTTAAACCTGCCGTATAAATATACGTATCAAATATTTCTGCAACACTTCTATTTAATGAATTTAATAATAGATACATATGTTCAAATCCTAAATCTAAAGTACTGCCGATTTTTAAAATAAGCAAAGTAATAATTACCGGACGGATTGCCGGTAGTGTTACATGCCATGTTTTTCTTAATCTACCTGCCCCATCCATTTCAGCTGCTTCATATAATTGCGTGTCAACAGCGGTAATGGCAGCAATATAAATGATAGTTGACCAGCCAAGTTCTTTCCATATTACTTGTGCAATATAAACCGTCCTCGTCCAATCAGGCGATGTTAAGAAACTAACTTTCTCCAATCCTATAACCGCCAACATTTCGTTAATTAAGCCTCCATCTACATTTAAAAAGACATATGTAATGGAAACGATAATTACCCAGGACATAAAGTGAGGAATATAAATTAATGTCTGTACGCTCGATTTAAAGTATTTGTTTTTTACTTCATTTAACATGAGCGCTAAAATGATTGGCATTGGAAAAAAAATAAAAATATTTAAGGCAAACAGGATTAATGTATTGCTTAAAAGCATAAAAAAGGTAGGTTCTGTGAATAAGCGGATAAAATGCTTCAATCCTACCCAAGGACTCCCCATAATTCCTAAAAAAGGCTGATAATCTTGAAAGGCAACGATCAATCCGCCCATTGGCAAATACTTAAAGAGTATAAAATAGAGAAAACCAGGGAAGATCATTAAATAAAGTATTTTGTTTTTTTTGACATCCGCCCAAGTCTTCTGTCTTCTAATCTTTTTTTGTTGTTTCGTATTTAACTCAGGAACTGGATGATCACTAGGCTTAATAATACTTTCCATTATTTACCCCCTTACTTTGTGTGTGTATTGAAATTCTTACCTTAAGCATATTGAAAAAGTGAAATTACGTATATAATCATTATTTGATAACGCTTACAAACTTACACTTCATCAGCCTTTTTCTCCTTTTAACCCAATGTAATGATAACTGGATAGGCAAAATGATTATCTATCTCTCTAATGCAATAGAGCACAAAAAAGTAAGCGTTTTCTATTTCTGAGATACTGATTATATACGAAATGAAACTCCAATGATAAGGTGATTTTATAGTTATATACTTTAACAGGTTTTAATAGAGCTTCTAGTAAAAGGAATGTTACTTAAGCAAGGAAAATATTTGGAACTACCAAGCTAGAAGCTCCTGCACAGGTTATTAAATAATAAGGAGGATCTTTATGGAGAAAACACAAAAAAATAGGAAAATCACAAAAGGAGGACGGGCTTTTTCTATTATTAACGGAACTATTTTGGTCATAATCGCCTTAATTTGTTTTCTACCCTTCGTCAATGTTATAGCTAGCTCTTTTGCTTCCACACAGGAAGTAGTAGCCCGAAGGTTTATTTTAATTCCGCGAACCTTTTCATTAGATGCCTATCGTTATATTCTTTCGACTCCGACCATCTTCAAATCATTAGCTGTATCTATTGGGGTGACTGGGATTGGCACACTAGTAAGTATGGTCTTAACATCCTTAATGGCTTATGGATTATCTCGTAAATATCTGAAAGGCAGAGGGTTTCTTAACTTTCTTGTTGTTTTCTCCATGCTATTTAGCGGTGGAATGATTCCTACATTCTTAGTAGTGAAGGCCCTTGGCTTAATTGATTCTTACTGGTCATTGATTTTACCTGTAGCAATTAATGCATTTAACTTAATCATTATGAGAAACTTTTTCCAAGCCTTGCCTGATAGTTTAGAAGAATCGGCTAAAATGGATGGTTGCACCGATTTAGGAGTGTTTTGGAAGATCATGCTGCCTTTAGCGTTGCCATCTATCGCAACTATTTCCTTATTCTACGCTGTTACTTATTGGAATACGTATATGACTGCTATTCTATATATTAACGACTCCACAAAGTGGCCTATTCAAGTTTTACTGCGTCAAATTGTTATTGTATCCAGTGGGATGCAAGCAGAGGGTTCGTCTGTTGATGTGATTCCGCCTGCTCAAACGATTAAGATGGCAGTAATTGTTATTGCGACAGTGCCAATGCTTATTGCTTACCCATTTGTTCAAAAGTATTTTGTGAAAGGAGCATTGGTTGGATCTGTGAAGGGATAATCTTCATGGAAAAAAGCGTGTAAGTTTACTCAAATAAACTTACACGCTTTTTTTTGTTAACTAACGTATTTTTTTCGATAGTCTCCTGGAGTCATTCCTACTTTTTTCTTGAAAAAGCGGATGAAGTTTTGAGAATTTCGATACTGTAATTTTTCGGCAATTTCTTTGATTGGCATATTGGTTTCTTGGAGCAACGATTTTGCTTTTTGTAGTCGAAATCCCATTAGATAATCAACAAAGTTTTCTCCATATTCTTTCTTAAAGACACTACTTAAGTAATTAGGATTATAGTGAAGGCGGTCAGCAATGATGTCTAGTGAAATCTCTTGATCATACTCTGTTTGAATAATTTGTACAATTTTATCGGACAAAGATCGAAATTCTCTATCTGTCTTATCCTGTGTGCTTCTAATGATCGGCGTAATAAGGTGTTCGATTAGCATTTGCTTGATGCGACCAGGATAAAATGCGTTAATCGCCTCATAGTATAGCGGCTTTATACTATCAAAAATTTTCGCCTCCGCTCCTAAAAGCTGGCCCAATTGAATGATTTCATTAATCAATCGAATAAGCGTTACCTCTAAGCTAACTGGGTTTTTATTAAGCCGGAAGATTTCATCAATTAATGCCTCTACGGTCTCCTTCACTTCCTCCTCATTACCTCGACGGATCGTATTTAATAGCTCATTTTGTAGTTCAACTGGATATTTAGAAATGGATGCATCATTTAGAAGGGGTGCGATGTCATCATAAAAAATAATTGATGCTGGACCAACGTTTACACGATAGTGTAACGCCTCCTTTGCTAAATCGACTGCTTTTTTACTATTAATTAAAGCTTTATAAACAGGACTTATCCCTATGCTGATAGTGATATTTAAGTATTCCTTTGCCGCTGACTGAATATCCTCAAAATACTTCATAATTCTTCGACTTGAGTCATAATCATTTTCATCGGTTATAAATATGGTTGCTTGCATCTCGTCATTTAATACAATTGGTATCAATCGTTCGGTATCAGGAACCATTTCCTCCACAATATTATTTAGCGCCAATAAGTATAAATCTTTATCTACGATTTTATGACTATCCATATTGTCTATTTGTATTAAACCTGTATAAAAATAATCCGTTTCTTTAAAGAAATAACCAAATTGCTTTAATCGATGCTTTGCTTCATTTGCTGTAATTCTATTTCTAAATAAACTTAAAACAAACAAAGTCTCGAGTTGGGGCTTTTGCATGGTTAGATTAGCCATTAATGTTTCGTTTTGTCCAATAATTTTATCAACGGAATCTGCAACAAGAGATAGCTCATTTTTCTTGCCACTTATATCATGTATAGCTAATTTCTCCTGAATTTTTTGGATAGGCCGTGAAAAAGAGTTGGCGAGTATATAAGAAATGATGCCGACTAATAGTATTAACAAGGTTGACACAATTAATAATCCAATTCTTGTATTATTAATCATGCTAGAGATTTCCTTCGGTTCAATTTGTACTAAATAAATCCAGCGATTATAGTCTGATTTAGCATACACATACTTTTTTCCATCTGCTTCTACTATTTTGACAGCTTCCCCATCTTCTGCTATTTTCTTATAGCTTTCAGAAGACAGTCTCCGTTCTTCTTTTCTGCTTGAATATAATAACTCATTCTTACTATTATAAATTTCTACTAAATTATCTTTTTCATTATCTACAATTTCATCCATGCTGCTTCTTGGTATACTGGAGATACCTAATGCAAACTTATCCCTTTGATAGATTGGCAAAGTCATAATCATCTCAATGCCAGTATCAGTCGGTCGCCAGAACAAGCTTTGATTAGCTTCATTAATATATTCTTCCTTGTATCTCTCTACTTCCTCTTCTTGCAATCCTTTTAAGGAACCATCAATAATCGCCCAATTTTGAGCAAGACTGATTATATTATGCTTGCTTCCTTCTATCCCCATCATTTCTATATAACTTAGTTCTTTTTTTATATCTCTGTATGTATCAAAATCTTTGCCAGATAACGGCTTTTTAAATATTGTCTCAAAATTGGAGGTTGAGCTATATGCCGTGTATCCATATTCAATGGTTCGTACCTTTTGCTCTAAATTATTAAGAATCTGTTTCGTGTAGTTCTGTTTGTCTTTAAGAAATTCCTCTTCTACGGAGTGATAGGTAGAATTATAGATAAATACACTAAAGCCAACTACAATACCAATCCCTAATAAGAAAAAGGGAAAAAACAATTTGTAAAACAACCTTAATTTCCTCAAATTCTCACACTCCTTGACAGATCTCTCTATATATTAGCACACAGTTTCTGAAAGCGTTATCAAATTTCTGTTCTATTTTCTCTTTCTTTACACTTAATAAAGAAAGGGAGCATAATCATATTCATATACAGGAAAAATGATTATTTTCTATTTTTAGGATAATAACATACCTATAATAGCATATATATCTTATCTTTTGCGAGAGCATTTTTTCACGTGTGCATCATCTGACCGATTGACAAATATATAAATCAATTATAAAATGTGAACGTTAACATAATTATCAGGAGGACCTATGGTTACCATAAAAGATATTGCGAAGCTTGCAGGTGTTTCTCACACCACGGTATCTAGAGCACTAAATGATAGTCCCCTAATTAAGCCAGACACCAAGCAGAAAATAAAAAAAATTGCAGAGGATTTACACTATGTACCAAACTTTAATGCTAAAAGTCTCGTAAACCAGAAATCTTATACGATTGGCGTTTTTTTCTCTAGTATTAGCCATGGAACAAGCTCTAGTTTTCTTGTTGACGTGATTAAGGGCGTTAATTCTGTTTTAGACGAAAACTATAGCATTGCTGTGAACGGCATTGATACTCTCGTACATTTCGATAAAATTATTCCGCAACGGTTTGATGGGATTATCGTTCTAAGTCAAAGTGATACAGACAATGCATTTATCTACTATATTCAGCAAGCTGGCATTCCGATGGTTGTATTGAATCGGAGGCTAGATGATCCTACTATTCCTAACGTTTCAGCAAACGATCGACAAGGGGCGGAGAAAGCAGTCGATGAGGCAATTAAGCTTGGTCATAATAGATTAGGATATATCAATGGAAAAAATTCATTCCGCTCTTCAACAGAACGAAAACAAGGCTTCCTCAATAGTTTACTTAAGGCTCATGTAGCAGTAAAACCTGACTATATGGTTGACGGCGACTATAGTATGGAAAGCGGGTTTGCAGAGATGAGTCAGTTACTAAGCCTTCCTGATCCGCCGAGTATCGTATTTTGCGCAAACGATGATATGGCAATTGGAGCATTAAAGGCTTGTTTTTCAAAAAATAAAAAAGTCCCTGATGACATTTCCATCATTGGATTTGACGATATTCCATTTGCCCAATATTCAACACCGGCCTTAACCACCATTCATAAACCCATCGATGAAATCAGTACTATTGGGATGCAAAAATTAATTGCTCTAATCAATGGTGAAGATTTAAAGGAAATCCAGGTTTTAGTAGACACACATTTAGTAAAAAGAGAATCACTTAGTTATCCATCAAAACAGTCATAACTGTTTTGATTTATCATAAAATGTTAACGTGTGCAAAAAGGAGGAAATAAAGTGGAGAAGCTGTCAAAACAACTACAAACAAATTTATCTTTTTTCCCTGAGAAAGTCATTCAATTTGGAACAGGAAATTTTTTAAGGGGCTTTCTAAATTGGCAATTGCAGCAAATGAATAAGCAACATCTCTTTCATGGTAGTGCCGTTATAGTGAAACCAACTCCCCATCCCTCAAAAGGCGCATGGGAAGAGCAAGATTATTTATATACCGTCATTCTTGAAGGCTTTTATCAAGGAGAAATCATTCATACTAGTGAAATTATTACAACCGTAAATCGATTAATTAATCCCTATGAACAATGGGAAGATTATTTACTCTTAGCAGAAAATGAGGAATTAGCATTCATCATTTCCAATACTACAGAAGCTGGAATCCAATTAGATGAAAAAGACACTTTAGCAGACGCGCCTCCTAATAGCTTTCCTGGTAAATTGACTGCTCTTTTATACAAGCGCTTCCAATTAAAAAAACCTGGATTTACGATTATTCCTTGTGAGTTAATTGATCGAAATGGAGAAAAACTAAAAGAAATTGTTTTACAGTATGCAGATCAATGGAATTTGGAGCCAGATTTTTGTCATTGGGTGCAAACAGAAAATACTTTTTGCTGCAGCTTAGTTGATCGTATTGTTCCTGGCTTTCCACATGACAAAGCAGAAATGCTTAACAAAGAGCATGGTTATATAGATGATCATATGGTTACTACAGAGCCTTACTTACTATGGGTTATTGAAGGACCTCAAGAATTAAAGGAGTCCCTTCCACTTGCAAAAGCAGGATTAAATGTAATTGTTACAGATGATATGACACCATATCGAGAAAGAAAGGTTCATTTATTAAACGGACCTCATACAGCAATGGTACCTCTTGGATTACTTGCTGGTCTTGAGACAGTGGAAGAAGTGATGAAGGATGAAGATTTCGCTGCCTTTGTTGACCAATTAATGCATAAAGAAATTGTTCCATTATTGCCTCTGCCTGCAAAATATTTACAAATTTATGCTAAGTCGATTATTGAACGATTCAAGAATCCTTTTATTCGCCATGAATTAACGTCTATTGCTTTAAATAGTATTTCTAAATATAAGGCAAGATTACTACCTCTTTTGATAAAACACCAACAATTATATAAACATTTACCACCTTATATAACAGCTTCCCTTGCTGCTTTACTTCTAACTTACAGAGGAAGCCAATATAAACCGAAAGATAATCAAGAAGTTCTCGATGCCTTTTCCAAAGCGTGGGAAAAGCCAGAAACCGCTATTTCTACTATCTTAAGTAACGAGCAGATTTGGGATACTGATTTAACAAAAGCCATTCCTGGCCTAGCAGAAGAAGTGAATACTTATATAAATAAACTTAGAAAATATGGAGCACGAGCTGTTTTACAAGAAATCGCTCAAGAGCAACAGCCTCCTTCTCTCTTAAAATTAAACGAGCGAGACAATGTGGCAGTGGCACTGCGCCCAATTGCAGCTTGCGAATCATTAAAAATTGATGGTCTCTCCATTACCGCACAACAAGATATACCACAAGGACACAAAATAGCCTTAACGGATATTCCTACAAAAGCTAATGTCATCAAATACGGTTATCCAATTGGCCATACACTTGTGGACATCACTCCAGGAGATTGGCTCCATACTCATAATGTAAAGACAAATTTAGATGGAGAACTAGAATACACGTACCAGCAAGATATCCATCAAGTCCACTATCCAAAAAAAGAGCTCACCTTCCAAGGATATAGACGCTCTAATGGCAAAGTAGGAATTCGCAATGACTTATATATTGTTCCTACAGTTGGGTGTGTAAACGGCACAGCAGAGTATATGCTAAAAGAATTTGAAGCCCTACATCCTGACTTAGGTACATTTGATAATATTACGATTTTAAAGCATCCATATGGCTGTTCTCAATTGGGAGAAGACCATGAAAACACACGCAGTATATTAATCGATGCAGTAAAGCACCCGAATGCTGGAGGCGTATTAGTTTTTGGTTTAGGATGTGAAAATAACATTGTTGCTGAATTTCGCGAGTTACTAGGAAACTATGATTCAACTAGAGTGAAATTCCTAGTAGCACAAGAGGTTGGTAATGAAATCGATGCAGGATTGGAACTATTGGAAGAAATATACGAAGCTGCAAAAAATGATCATCGAGAAGCTATTCCAATTAGCGAGTTAAATGTCGGCCTAAAATGTGGCGGGTCTGACGGATTCTCTGGTATTACAGCTAATCCGCTATTGGGGGCATTTTCCGACTTCTTAATTGCTCAAGGTGGCAGTACTATTTTAACAGAAGTTCCTGAGATGTTTGGTGCAGAGCAAATGCTAATGGCAAGAGCTGAAAATGAAAAAGTCTTTGAGGATATTGTCCATTTAATTAACGATTTTAAACAGTATTTCCACTCCTATGGGGAGCCTGTCTATGAAAATCCGTCTCCTGGAAATAAGGCAGGTGGGATTACTACTTTAGAAGATAAATCATTAGGCTGTACTCAAAAAGCAGGTACAGCGCCCGTTGTAGATGTTCTGCAGTATGGAGAAAAAATCTCTAAAAAAGGATTGAGCTTATTACAAGCTCCTGGTAATGATTTAGTTGCCTCTTCTGCTCTTGCTGCAGCAGACTGCCACTTAGTTCTCTTTACTACTGGCAGAGGAACACCTTTTGGAAGCTTTGTACCAACCGTAAAAGTAGCAACAAACTCTACTATTTACAACCACAAAAAGCATTGGATGGACTTTAATGCCGGCCCTTTGTTAGAGCAGCCAATGAATGTAATACTCGAAGCCTTTATTGAGAAAGTTATCGCTGTTGCAAGTGGAGAAAAAACACGCAATGAAGCAAATGGGGTTCGAGAGATTGCTATTTTTAAAACGGGTGTTACTTTATAAATTGATAGTTAGGGTTGAAAGACGATCTGTTATCTTTTTTTGCTTGATTGTTAGGATTAATTGATGTGGTGAGGGACACTCTGTTACCTTTTTTGCTCGTTTTCCGGGTTTGCGGGCGCAGAGGCGCTCTCTCTGTTACCTTTTCCACTCGTTTTCCGAGTTTGCGGGCGCAGAGGCGCTCTCTCTGTTACCTTTCCGCTCAAATCTAGCATAAACGAGCTTTGACAAATTTAATTTCATTTAATCTATCAAAAAATAAACATTAATCTATTTTTCCAGCAATACACTAAAACAATAAATTATAACGAAAGAGGGATTTGTATGTTTCTTAATGATAACTTTCTATTAAAAACAGAAATAGCTCAAAAACTTTTTCATGATTATGCCAAAACCATGCCTATTATCGACTATCATTGTCACTTAGACCCTAAAGAAATTTATGAGAACAAAAACTTCAAAAATCTTACAGACGCTTGGTTGGCTGGGGATCATTATAAGTGGAGATTAATGCGTGCAAACGGAATTCCTGAATCTCATATAACAGGTGACGCTTCTGATTATGACAAATTTTTAGCATGGGCACGCACTGTTCCAAAAACGATTGGCAATCCTTTATATGCATGGACTCACTTAGAATTAAAGCGTTTCTTTGGAATTGACTTATTGTTAAACGAAGAAAATGCTCCTCTTATTTGGGACCTAGCAAATGAAAAATTAGCTTCCAGCGAATTTAAAAGACGGAATATTATCATTAACTCCAATGTAAAAGTCGTATGTACGACAGATGATCCAACTGATTCACTTTATTATCACCAACAGTTACAGAAGGAGGAACAACACTTTCAAGTACTCCCTTCCTTCCGTCCTGATAAAGCCTTGAATATTGATCAAAGTGGCTTCATCGAATGGATTGAAAAGCTAGGCATACAATCACAAACACCAATAACATCCTATCAAGATTTAATAGATGCACTTAAAAACCGCGTTTCCTATTTTCATCAAATGGGTGGAAGGTTATCAGATCATGCGCTAGATATATTGACATATGACGAAGCAGATGAGGAAACTCTTGAAGTAATTTTTCAAAAGAGAATTAAGAATGAAACTTTAACGCCACACGAAATTAGTGCATATCGTACAGAAACACTTACTCGGTTAATTGGTTTTTATTATGATCAAGGCTGGACGATGCAACTCCATATCCATGCATATCGGAATACAAATACAGCGATGTTTGAACAATTAGGACCTGATACTGGATATGATGCTGTCAACGATCTTTCTCTTACCATTCCTTTACAGCGTTTGCTAAATCGAGCGGAGAAAGAAGGCAAATTACCTAAAACGATTCTTTATTCCCTTAACCCAAATGATTTCTTTGTCTTAGCTACCTTAATGGGCTCCTTTCAAAAAAATACGCCTGGTAAGCTTCAGTTAGGATCTGGTTGGTGGTATAACGATACACGCGCAGGAATGCGCCATCAATTAACCGTTCTTAGTGATGTCGGGCTACTCTCAACCTTTGTAGGAATGCTAACAGATTCTCGTAGCTTCCTTTCCTATACAAGACATGAATATTTCCGTCGTGTACTTTGTGAGTTTATTGGAGAAATCGTCGAACGAGGTGAAGCACCAGAAGACGAAACATTACTTGGAAGTATAGTAGAAGCTATAAGCTATAATAATGCCCGCCAATACTTCGGATTCGAGCGTTCTCATGCTAAAAATCATACACGATAAGTTTAGTAATGAAACTATAACATCTAATCAGCAAATGACTTTAAGTATTTCTCTCTTAGATGATCATGAGAGACCCTTCATTCTGGTTTTTCCAGGTGGAGGGTACCACCATTTGGCAGAAAAAGAAGGGCAACCTGTTGTAAAATGGCTTCATTCGATCGGTTATCACGCTGGGGTTCTCTATTATCCCATTGGCACGATTGATCATCTAAGTATGGTAAAGGAACTAGATGAGGTTTTTATCCAACTACGCAAGCACGCAAAAAAGTGGCATATAACAGAAAATAAGATAGGAGCATTAGGTTTTTCTGCTGGAGGACATTTAGCTGGTTTAGCCGGCACAAAAATTACGAATCGAGCAAATGCGTTACTCTTATGCTACCCTGTTATTACATTTACAGAGCCATTTAGACACGCTGGAAGTCGAGAGCATTTTTTAGGAAATCCAAAGCCTTCCAAGCACTTAGTAGAAAGTTATTCCATAGAGCATCTCATCGACGAACATACACCTCCAACCTTTATTTGGCACACTGCTGATGATCAATCTGTACCCATTCAAAATACAATCCTTTTAGCTAATAGCCTTGCTCGGCACAACATTCCCTTTGAATATCATGTGTTTCCGTCTGGAAAACATGGATTGGGACTGGCAAAAGAATTTCCTTATGTAGAGCGATGGCTGAGCTTTGCTGAGATATGGTTAAAAAATATCTTCGATCAACAAAAGCTTTTCAAGTAGATGACAGGAGGAAAAGCATGTCTGAAACAAGAACAACTATTTTTCTAGCAGGAGATTCCACAGCAGCAGAAAAACAGACTAATAAACGTCCAGAAACAGGCTGGGGAGAGAAACTTTCATCCTACTTCACAGACGATATTGTTATTCAAAATAGAGCGGTAAATGGCAGAAGCACAAAATCCTTTATAAATGAAGGACTACTTACTGCTATAGAGGAAGCAATCCGACCTGGGGATTATTTATTCATCCAATTTGGTCACAATGACCAAAAAGAAGACCCAGCACGCGGAACCCTCCCTTATGGAGATTATCAAACAAATTTACATACCTTTGTAAATACTGCCTTTAAACATGGTGCTATCCCAGTCTTACTGTCTTCTGTTTCGCGGAGGCATTTTATAAACGATATGATTGATTCTTTTTCTCTTGGTAAGTATCCACAGGCAATGAAGGACTTTGCAGAACATCATAATATAACCTTTTTTGATATTCATAATAGATCAATAGAATTACTTCAATCATTAGGTCCCGTGTTATCAAAAAAGTATTTTCTCCATTTGGAACCCAATGCAGCAAGCAATTACCCAAATGGTATAGAAGATGATACCCATTTTAACGAGCAAGGAGCTGCAGCAATAGCTCACCTGATTGTTAAAGAGATTAAGGAAAGTAACTTATCTTTAAGGCACTTTCTGAAATAAGGATAAAGGAGATAACTCATAATGAATACATTAAATCTTGGTATCCGTGCACATGATTTAGGGCAGCTGGATTTGCAGGAACTGTGTGAGCAATTAAAAAGCTATCAGTTCACCAATATTCAATTTGCCATAAAAAAATCCTTTCCAGAGCTTGTCCCTTCCTTTCAAAGCTTATCACCAGGAATCGCAAGCTTTTTTGGCGATTATTTCGCTAGAAATGGAATCAAAATTAGTACACTAGGCTGCTATGTTAACATTTCAAGCAAGGATATTTCTGTTCGTAAGGAAGCCTTAGAGAACTTTAAAACCCATTTACAGCTTGCCCGTGATTTCCGGGCTAGTATCGTTGGCACAGAAACTGGCAGTGTTGGTAACGGCTATACTCTAGAAAACTTTACAGAAGAAGCTTATCAAATTGCTAGAAGCTCTGTGATCGAGATGGTAGAATACGCTGAACATTTTGGTGCTACAGTAGGAATCGAAGCAGGACTTAATCATCCTCTCTATTCTGTTAAGTTAGCGAGACGCCTTGTAGAGGAAGTACAATCCCCCCATTTAAAAATCATTCTCGATGTTGCAAACTTGATCAATCTTGAAAATATATCAAAACGGGATAAGATTTTAGCGGAAGCAATCGATTTATTGCATGATGATATTGCGATGATTCACTTAAAGGATTTCACCGTCCATAATGGAAAACTCGAAATCGTCCCTGTTGGAAAAGGAATGTTGAATTTCGAACCAATTCTTTCTTATCTAAAACATGATAGACCCTTTCTGCATGCGACTTTAGAAGAAACAAAAGGAGAATCGATTAAACCTGCAATTGATTATATTCAAGAGATATATCACCGACTATAAGGCATAGGTTTAAGGAGTGGGTTAACTTGGATACTTTAGAAAAAATTGTTCAACAAAGCTATGACACTCATCAAAAGAACTCTTTCAAAGTATTAATCCATCTATACAAAGGACATTATATAAAACTATTACTTTCCGCTGTTTTTTATACAATAAAGCATATCCCTGCATGGGTTATGCCCATTGCGATCGCTAATGTTATAAATGCCGCTACCTTAAGAGATGGTGGCGGCATTCGTACCATTTATTTAAACGCTATTATCATGGTAATACTCGTATTACAAAATATACTGACTAATTATTTTCATACGAAATATAACAGCTTGGCCATTCGCAGCGTGGAATCAGGACTTCGTGCTTCTCTTATCAAAAAATTGCAGGAACTATCTATTCCCTTTCAAAAAGAAATGCAGTCTGGACGACTTCAATCAAAAATAATGAGAGATGTAGAAGCTGTTCAAACACTATCCTCCCAAGTGTTTGTCTCTAGCTTAAATATTTTAGTTAACTTGATTGTTGCACTAGGAATCACCTTATATAACAGTCCAACTGTTTTTTTATTTTTTCTTCTGACTGTCCCTATTTCAGCTATTATCATTGTTGCCTTTCGAAAAAAAATAAAGCACTCTAATTCAGAATTCCGCCGAGAAATGGAAGAAACATCCGCTCGGGTCATTGAAATGATTGAATTAGTTCCAATCGCAAGAGCCCATGCATTAGAAAAGCAGGAAGTCACTCGTTTGAACAACCGCTTCCAGCAAATTTTATCAAAAGGCTTTCATTTAGATATGATCCAATCCCTATTTGGGGCAGTGAGTTGGGCTAGCTTTCAAATCTTCCAAATTATTTGTTTAGTATTTACTGGTATTCTAGCATTAAGAGGGACGATTACCCCTGGGGAAGTGGTGATGTATCAAACATACTTTACAACCGTCGTTAACTCTGTTTCTAGTATGATTACTTTGATTCCAACTATTGCAAAGGGAATGGAATCTGTCGAATCAATTGGTGAGGTTCTTACAGCAGGAGAAGTGGAAAAACACGATAATAAGAAAAGGCTGAAAGAAGTAAAGGGACAGTTTTCCATCCAAGATGTTGCATACCGTTATCCAAATGAAAAGAAGGATATTCTCCAAAACTTACATTTAGAAATAAACCAAGGAGAAACGATAGCCTTTGTCGGAGAGTCTGGTTCTGGAAAATCCACCATTCTTCATTTGCTGATTGGCTATATCCAACCAACTAAAGGGAAAATCCTATTAGATGGTCATAACATGTCCTTACTCGATTTACGCTCTTACCGAAATCATTTGGCAGTCGTACCGCAATCAACCATTCTCTTCTCTGGCACTATCAGGGAAAATGTCACATATGGGATACCAAGTGTCTCGGAAGAATGCTTAAAAGAAGTGCTTAAAGCCGCAAACCTTTGGGAAGTCATACAAAAGTTTCCCGACGGTTTAAATACTAAGATAGGCGAACATGGCGATAAGCTCTCAGGTGGTCAAAGACAACGAGTTTCCATAGCTAGAGCCCTAATCCGGAATCCAAAAGTAATTATTCTAGATGAAGCTACCTCTGCCTTAGACAGCCATTCTGAGGCGAAAATTCAAGAAGCTTTATCGGTTTTATGCAAAAATAGAACTACCTTCATTGTAGCGCATCGATTATCGACCATTAAAAACGCAGATAAAATTGCCGTAATTGAAAACGGGAGCTGTACCGAATTTGGAACATATGAAGAATTAATGGATAAAAAAGGGAAGTTTTTTCAATTAAAACAAATGCAAAGCTAATTTAAGGTAGGGGATTCGTTTTCAATGGAGCTCCTACCTTTTTATCGTTTAAAAACCATTCCTCTCTATTTTCAAGGATGTTTTTAAAATTTTTCATCTGGGTAATGTATGGATACGTCTATCCCTTACATAATTCATCATCGCGAACAATTTGAAATATTCTGATAATAATGTATAATAAGGCTGTTCTATTCTTTTTCCAAGAAAAGTGATTGTAAACTATCATACAAGCAAAAGTTATAGCATTCCATAAGGGATAGAACAAATACACTAAAACAAAAGGAGATGACAATCGATTTATATTTCAAACACAAATATAATAATGAAGCTCGTTATTATAAGAGGAGGAGAAAGTAAATACAATGAGTGATCAATTAAACCCTGACAGTAGGAACACAAAAACAAACCAAAAAAACAATTTAAAAATCATTGCAATTATCTCCACATTTGGTGGTCTTCTTTTTGGCTTTGATACTGGTGTAATTAATGGTGCCTTGCCCTTTATGTCTCGACCAGATCAGCTAAACCTCAATGCGGTTACTGAAGGTCTTGTTACTAGCTCTCTGTTATTTGGAGCGGCATTCGGAGCCATGTTCAGTGGGAAACTCGCAGATAGCTATGGACGAAGAAAAGTTATTTTATATTTAGCTGTTATTTTTCTTATTACAACTCTCGGATGTACTTTTGCACCGAATGTCCCCATCATGGTTACTTTCCGCTTCTTACTCGGTATTGCAGTTGGAGGAGCATCAGTAGCTGTCCCTACCTTCTTGGCAGAAATGTCTCCAGCCGAACGACGTGGTCAAATGGTAACCCAAAATGAACTAATGATCGTTACTGGTCAATTGCTTGCTTACATTACAAATGCTATTATTGGTAATACAATGGATGGTGCAGGACACGCTTGGAGATATATGCTTGTCATTGCAACCTTACCTGCCATTGTCTTATGGGTAGGAATGCTTGTTGTACCTGAAAGCCCTAGATGGTATGCATCAAAAGGCAGATTCAAAGACGCATTTCGTGTATTGTTGCATATTAGAAAAGAAAAGCGTGCGAAAACTGAATTGCAGCAAATCAAGAAAGCTATTGAAACAGAAGAACAAGTCAAACAAGCTAGCTTTAAAGACTTAGCAGAGCCTTGGATTAGAAGAATTGTCTTTCTTGGCATTGGAATCGCCATCGTTCAACAGATTACAGGCGTAAATACCATTATGTTTTATGGGACACAAATACTGGAGAGTACAGGATTCTCTACCGAAGTCGCTCTCATTGCCAATATCGCCAATGGTGTTATTTCAGTATTAGCTACCTTCGTAGGAATATGGTTGCTTGGACGTGTAGGAAGAAGACCGATGCTTATTACAGGATTAATTGGCACAACAACTACTTTATTATTAATAGGAACTTTCTCCTTCACCTTAAACGGAACCCCAATTCTTCCATATGCTGTACTTAGCATGACTGTTACCTTTCTCGCTTTCCAACAAGGAGCGATATCTCCAGTTACTTGGCTTATGTTAGCAGAAATATTCCCTTTAAAGCTTCGCGGATTAGGAATGGGCGTTTCCGTATTTTGTCTATGGACAACAAACTTTCTCATTGGTTTAGTTTTCCCGATACTTCTCGATAAAATCGGCTTATCCAATTCATTCTTTCTGTTTGCTGTACTAGGTATATTTGCGATAACGTTTGTTAGCAAATTCTTGCCTGAGACAAAAGGAAAAACATTGGAGCAGCTAGAACAGTATTTCCGAAACTTTGACAAAAAGCCTCGAGATGTCCGGAAAGCTAAAATAGGAGAAAACCAATTCCCATCTTAACGTTTATTAAACATGCAAGACTAGTTTAAAAAGGAGCATTTTTATTAAAGAGTTCCCTCATAAATTGGAGGGAACTTTTTCTATTTTTACATTTTGCACTTTTTTCAGAATATATTTTTCCATTTTATAAAAATAATCATTGGAATTATTGCATTTTATATAGAGGATTATAAAAGTTCAATCACTTTTTCTGTTTTTTACTTTTTCGCGTTGAAGCATTAAAAATAATCGTTGACGCTTATCCAGATTTTACATATAATAAACTCCAAATTCAAGGAGAATGGGGAGTTCAAATGTGAAAGAGTTTTTCAGCAAATTATTAAATGGTATGAGTATCGGAATTGTTGTTTCCTTAATCCCTAATGCACTGCTTGGCGAAATATTAAAGCTCTTTATTCCTTTCTTCCCACCACTTCAACATGTATTAGATATTACTGCATTTATTATGAGCTTATTACCTGTGTTGATTGGTGTAATGGTTGGAATATCATTTAAACTATCCTCTATTCAGACAGCTAGTATTGGCATTGCTGCAATGGTTGGCAGTGGGGTAGTTCAAAAAACAGCAGAAGGATTATTTACTTTAAATGGTATTGGAGTGGTAGTAAACACTGGAATTACCGCTGCACTTGCCGTATTATTTGTTCGCTTTGTTGGCGACCGATTAAAAGCCTATTCTATTCTGCTTTTACCGACCTTAAGTATTTTAATACCAGGAATGGCAGGATATTTATTATTGCCCTTTATGAAATCTACTACAGGATTAATTGGCGTTGCTATCGCCACTATTACGAACTTACAGCCAGTCCTTATGGGAATGATTATTGCAGTAGCATTCTGTTTAATTATTCTTTCTCCTGTTTCTACAGTAGGTGTGGCCACTGTTATATCTCTTTCTGGAATTGGATCAGGGGCAGCAAATCTTGGTATTGTAGCTGCAGGGATTGGATTAGCGATTGCCAGCTATAAGGCAAATTCTTTAGGAACTGCCTTAGCACATGTGCTTGGATCTCCTAAAATTCAAATGGGGAATTTCTTTATGAAACCGAAGATTGTTATTCCAATGATTATTACCGCTGCTGTATTAGGTGGATTAGCCGGATTCTTAAATATTCAAGGAACACCCTATAGCGCAGGCTTTGGATTATCAGGCTTAGTTGGTCCAATGAACTTTATGCGTCTAGCAGATGGTGGATGGAGCAGTAAAAATATCGCTATTATGATTTCTACCTTTTTAATTATTCCGTTTCTTTTAAATGTGTTCTTCCTTTACATTTTTTCAAAAAAATTAAAAATAATTAAGTCAGAAGATTATAAATTAAATTTCGATTGATTTTTACTCACCGCAGCAAAATATAAAAATGTAATATTACTTCGTTTGTCGATAATCGAAAGGAGACCAAATTTAACAATGGTCTCCTTTTTTCTACTTTGCTACTGCAATAATGCCCTCTTCATCATCTAATACTAATTTCAAGCCAATATATGGATCCATTTTTAAATACTCATCTAACCATAAGCGCAGTGCTTCAATCATATTTTGTGTGATTAGTACTTGTTTACGGTCATGGACATAGGCTTCAGCAGAAAAGCCATAGTCATCGTCGTACATTAACTCAACTTCTACTTCTTCTGGCCTAACTTGTTTCTTACGCGCCACATAGACACATATTGCATTAATAATATCCTGTTCTGGGATAATTAATTTCTCCAATTATTAGCTTCCTCTCTTTTCTTATTTCGGTAGAAAGTGAATAATCTCTTGATTAAATTAAATATCACTACAATTGCAATTATATTAATTAATAGCCCTAATATAGACCCAAACGCTCCCATATTGGCAAAAAGACTACCAAAGAGTAAACCCGCAAGCCCACCGACCATTAATCCTCTCATTAGTCCTCCACCTGAGAAGAAACCACCTGATTTATTCGTGTTAGTGGATTGATTAGATTTTGTCGTATCATTTGTATTATTTTTCTTTTGGAAAAAAGAATTTGTGTTAGTATTCGTATTATTGTTATTAAAACTTCTCTTCCCTGATTTATAAGACTTTGCCTCTACTGTTGTCACCGTGTCTTGAAATACAATACTTACTGGGGATAATACCAAACCTAATGTGAGAATTGCGGATAAAATTTTCTTCATTTTCTATTCCTCCTGAATTATTGTTTATTCTTAAGATTATACTTAGACTCTTATGTTCTTCTAGCTCCCTTTAGTATTTACTAGAAAAAATAAAAAGCCCTACCATTAATTTGGTAAAGGCTTGAAAAATCGATCTATTTATCCCTTTACCAAAGAACGGCAAAGGTCTCGCAAACAACATTTAGTTGCCAGTTAAGCCGGCGATTTAATCGCGTATTGACGACGTAACTGTAAGCTACTCCCCTTTGGAGTATGCAATTTTTAAGTATAAATACATTCTAATATAAATAACATTCCTAGTCAACTTATAGGATGAAAGCCTCTTCAATAGAATATAAATGAACAGGCTATTTTCTTTCCTGTTATATAATTTGTAATTATTACCATTCATATCCAATGTTTACAATTGGTGAATAAGATTAACTTTTTTTCATAACCTATATGCATATTCCAAATTTAGTAAGTAGGTATACAAATGAACGAAACAATAACCTTTCCAAAAGCAAAATACAGTACAGCCGGTATTACCTATATTATGTATCACAAACCCTGTGTTGTCGCTTGGTGGTCTGCTGTATTTCCCGGGTTTGGACATTATCTGCTTAATCAATATGCACGAGGAACATTACTGACAATTTTAGAAGTGATCATTAATACAGGTGCACATATTAACGAAGCAATGATTTTTTCCTTTTGCGGGGAAGTTGAGCTAGCTAAATCTGTAATCAATTTAGATTGGATGATTGGCTATATCGCCATTTATCTAGTAACAATAGGGGATAGCTATCGTTCGGCAAACCAATTTAATAAACTGGTTGATTTATCTACTCCCCATTTATCGAATGCAAAGATATTTCCATCAGAAATACAATACTTACAAATGAGAAATCCTTTGATTAGCGCTTTATACTCTCTCCTATTTCCTGGATTAGGGCAGCTATATAATCATAGATTATTTTTAGGATTTTACGCTATTTTTTGGTGGTGGACGTATATTTTACTTTCACATGCACATAGGGCACTAACATTAATGATGCTTGGCGAATTTGCTTCTTCCAATACCATGTTAGTCCCACATTGGTTGTTATTTATGCCCTCCGTTCTTGGCGGGTCCGTTTACCATGCATATATTACTTGCGTTCACCATAATATTCTTGTTCAAGAATCACAAGAAGAACGCTTAATTAATCGATATGCTGGTTCTAAATTTAGTTTACGAGGTACAAAAGGATGATCATAGTCGGAACTTTTCAGCCATCCATTGAAATCGAACATGCACTTGCAGAAATTGAACAATATGGAATTCCTCCAGAAGAGATGATGGTTCTTTATATGAATGAATTCCCACCTATACGTAATAAAAAAAAATTAACAATTGATATCCATGTTTCTTCCTTTGAAATTGGAATTGCATTTGCGACAGGGTTATCAGTCATAGGCGCAAGCATTGGCTTTAAATTAATTTTAGGACCCATTTTCAGCGGCCTTCTTGCTGCCTTTATCGGTTTTGCCTTCGGATATAGTATCTATTATTTTTCCCATCGAAAGAAAAATAACTCCATGCATAAAAGCTTACCAGAAATTATTTTAATCATCCAAAGCCCAAAAGAATTTGCTCCATCCATTAAACAAATACTCTGGAAGCATAAAGCAAAGAGTGTTGGCATGAGAAAAAGAATGTAACTAGCCGAATACTAACAAAAGCCAAAAATCTTATGGAGAATAGGTTTTAGGCTTTTGTTAGTATTCGTTTTTTTCTATTCTACAATCCTTTTAAACGAATCATCTAAAACTTTTTAGAAAATTTAGATATATTATACATACAATAAACAAATGAACATGTTAATATATTGGCAAGACATACTAATGTGAGGAAAGTTCACATTATTTTTCATTTGCAAGGGGGAGGAAATCACCAATATGAGCTTAGAAGCCTTAAATAACCGAGTACAAACAGATCTTGCTTACCTTAATTATGGGGGACCAAATTGGGTTCGTCCAAAAATTCATTCAGAGGGACATGTTTTCGATGTTGTCATCGTTGGTGGAGGACAATCTGGATTAGGAATTGCATTCGGACTTTTACGAGAAAGAGTTTCAAACATTCTTGTAATCGATGAAAACAAGGAAGGTCTTGAAGGACCGTGGGAAACCTATGCACGTATGGTCACCTTACGCACTCCTAAACATTTAACCTCCATCGATCTTGGAATCCCTTCTCTTACATTTCGTTCTTGGTGGGAAGCACAATTTGGTGTGGAAGGATGGGAGAAAGTCGATAAAATTCCACGTGGCGATTGGATGAATTATCTAAGATGGTATAGAGAAATCCTTCAATTACCTGTTCATAATGAAGTAAAACTTACTTTAATTGAACCATTAGAAAAAGGATTACATCGTCTTCATACTCAAAAAAAAGGCGCTATCTCTTCTTCTATACTAGCTCGAAAGGTAATTCTTGCAACCGGCATCCAAGGAGGAGGAGAGTGGCATGTCCCACCAATGATTTCCAATAACCTCCCCTCTTATTTATATGCTCATACCTCCGCGCCAATTAATTTTAATTCCTTACAAGGGAAAAAAGTAGCTATTCTAGGGGGTGGGGCATCAGCTTTTGATAATGCTAATTTTGCTTTATCAAAAGGGATATCTGAAGCACATGTGTTTGTTCGTCGCAAAAAAATGCAGCGCATTAATCCAATTAGACAAATGGAAGTGTCTGGAATGATTGAACATTTCCCTGCTTTATCAGATGAAGATAAATATGCAGGCATTGCCCACTTCTTTCAGCATAATCAACCACCTACGAACGATACTTTTAACCGAGCATCTTCCTGGTCAGGATTTCATCTTCACCTTGACTCACCGTGGGTAAAAGTCGCAGAAAAAGGAGATAAAGCAGAAATAACTACTCCAAAAGGGACCTATCTCTTTGATTTCTTATTCATTAGCACAGGGTTAATGACAGACCCTAAACTACGTCCAGAATTACGCTTAATTGAAAGGCATATTGCCCGTTGGAAAGACCGATATGATGCCCCAGAAGAAATAGCTTCTCCAACGCTTGATGCACATCCTTATTTAAGCCTTGGTTTTTCTTTTATTAGCAGAGACAAAAAAGGTGAAGCGTTGCTCCATGGCATATACTCTTTTAATTATGCTGCTTTAATTAGCTGTGGATTATCGGCATCGGCGCTATCTGGAATGAGATATGGTATACCTCGCATTGTTTCAGCTGTAACCGATGAATTATTTGTGGACGATAAAGAGGCTAACTTAAAAGACTTTTTCGAATACGATGTGGAAGAGTTCACTGGCGAATGGCCTGTTAATCAAGAAGACCCTTCAGAAATAGTTTAATAGAAAAGGCTAAAACTGATTTGTATACAGTCTTAGCCTTTTTTTTGCATGTTTTAAATAAGATAAGTTGGGTATAAATAACAATATTGATTATTAATTGATACATATTATCATTTGGGAGGTATGGAAGTGGAAAATAAAAAAACGGAGCAATTAAAGAAATACACCATTGATAATGAACAAAAAGCTGGCTTAACGACCAACCAAGGATTAAAAATGGCAGAGGATGAGTTCTCATTAAAAGCCGGCTTACGAGGACCTACTCTAATGGAGGACTTTCACTTTAGGGAAAAAATGACTCATTTTGACCATGAAAGAATTCCTGAGCGAATAGTTCATGCACGTGGAGTAGGAGCTCATGGTGTTTTTCAATTATACGAATCCCTTGAACAATACACCAAAGCAGATTTCCTAAATGATACAAGTAAAACCACGCCTGTTTTCGTCCGATTTTCTACGGTTCAGGGCTCTAGAGGTTCTAGTGATACAGTTCGAGATGTGCGCGGGTTTGCTGTTAAGTTTTATACCGATGAAGGTAATTATGATTTAGTTGGGAATAATATTCCTATATTCTTCATCCAAGATGCAATTAAATTTCCTGATTTTGTTCACGCAGTAAAGCCTGAGCCTCATAATGAAATTCCACAAGGAGCTAGTGCGCATGATACCTTTTGGGATTTCGCTGGGCAAAATCATGAAATAGCTCATATGCTTATGTGGGTGATGAGTGATCGGGCAATCCCCCGCAGCCTCCGTATGATGGAGGGCTTTGGTGTGCACACCTTCCGCCTTATTAATAAAGAAGGAAAGGCTCATTTTGTTAAGTTTCATTGGAAACCAAAGCTCGGCATTCATTCACAGGTTTGGGATGAAGCACAAAAGTCAGCAGGAAAAAATCCTGACTTCCATCGCCAAGATTTATATGAAGCAATTGAAAAAGGTGATTACCCAGAATGGGAATTAGGCTTACAAATCATTCCTGAAGAAGACGAATTTGCATTTGATTTTGACATCTTAGATCCTACTAAAATATGGCCAGAAGAAGCGGTTCCTGTCAAAATTGTTGGAAAGATGACCTTAAATAAAAATGTTGATAATTTCTTTGCGGAAACAGAGCAAGTCGCATTTCATCCTGGACATGTAGTCCCGGGAATAGACTTTTCCAACGATCCATTACTACAGGGGCGTCTATTCTCCTATACCGATACACAATTATCCAGACTTGGCGGACCTAACTTCCACCAAATTCCGATTAATAAGCCAGTATGTCCTTTTCACAATAATCAAAGAGATGGCATGCATCAAATGGCCATTCATCACGGACAAACAAGCTACCATAATAATACTTTAAATAATAATCAGCCAGAACCAGTACCTGTTGAACAAGGCGGTTATGAGCATTATCAGGAAAAGGTTGATGGCAAAAAAATAAGAGGCCGAAGTGAAAGCTTCCTTGATTTCTATTCCCAAGCAAAATTATTCTATAATAGCTTAGCTCCATTTGAACAACAGCATGTGAAAAATGCATTTAGTTTTGAGCTAGGAAAGTGCAAGTCAGAGACTGTAAAAAATAATGCGGTAGAACTTCTCAACCGAATTGATCGCAGCATTGCTGAAGAAGTAGCCAAAAACATTGGAGCTGTATTGCCTAAAGAAAACCTTGAGGTAAATTCAACGAAAAAGTCTCCTGCATTAAGCATGGCGAATACCGTAAAAAAACCAGACACTCGCTCTGTTGCTATCCTTTTAAACGGAGAACCTGATAAAGCACAATTACTTCAATGGGTTCAAACATTAGCAGCAAATAAAGTCAATTTCAGCATCGTTGATAAATCATTGCATACGATAGATGGAGAGTTGAAGGTGACCGATACGTATGATACAGCGGATGCCAGCCTTTTTGACGCTGCTCTGCTTATTAGCACCAACGGCAAAATCGAGACTAAAGCCATTGAATTTATTGAAATGACTTTTAATCACTATAAACCCTTAGGGATTTCTGTAAGTGACTATGCAGTATTAAATAAAAGCCGTGTGCCAATTAACGAGGCAGGTATATTCGATTTTGCAAAGGATACCATGGACGATTTTGTTACTGGTATAGCAGAAGCTCGATTTTGGAATAGAGCCGTATAAAAGAAAAGGATTTGCTTATATCCCTCCGATATGAGCAAATCTTTTTTTCCCCTTTAACACCTTCATTTATATTCTTCATGGAAGAATGAAAAAAAGACGACAATTTATGATTTTATCCGCCCATAGTAACTGTTCTCTATACTTAGAAAAATACGGGCTATTATACATATGACGTCTTTTTATCTTTTCATCAAAAAATAAAATAGGATTAAATTTTTCTTCATATAAATCTAAAACCTGTATATCCTTTATAGAACTGTTTTCCTTACTACCATTTACCACCCTATTTAGAAATGCTCCATTTAAACTTTTCTGATTCGGATGTGTAAAAACGACCAATAGGTTCATATGAATTCCCCTCCACATAGTTATCAAATGATAATTGTTTATTGATAATTTTTTATGCTATCTTACCTATGAGGTGATTCATTTTGAATGAAAAACAATTTTTCCAGAACTTTATTACATTTACTGCTTCTGTACATCAACTTAAGCATGCATTAACAAATGATTTAAGACCAAGGGATTTAACTCCCATTCAATACAGTATGCTTGAATATATTTCTGTAAATCAGCCAGTAATTCCAAGCGATATAAGTGAATGTCAGCAAATATCCATGCCCAATACAAGCAGGGAGATAAAAAAGTTACTGGAGAAAAACTTAATTACTAAATATGCAGATGAAAAAGATCGTAGAAAACAATATATCGTCCTTACCAAAGAAGGAAAAGAGATTATGGATTCCATATTTTATGATATTGAATATAAATTAAAAGAAAGACTAAACATTCTTGAAGAAGATGAACTGCTTGAACTCAACAACGCCATGGATTTATTACAGAAAAAATTATTTTTTTCAAAATAAAACAAGAGGTGAATAATAATGTACCATTCCTCTCCCGCATCTTATACACATCTTCCAACAAAAAGGAATTTAACGGTATATGGAAATAGCACACTGTCAATTGAACCAAATGTTTGCAAAATTATGCTTGGCATCAACACAGAATCGAAAAATGTAACAACAGCCCAACAAGAAAATGCTAGCATCCATCAACAAGTCGTTACAGCTATCCTAGGCTTGGGCATCCCTTCTGCTAATATCCAAACGGTTGACTATACTATTTTCCCCCTGTATGACTATGTAGAGAATAAGCAAATCTTTAAAAGCTACAAAGTAACCCATTTGCTCTCTATTATCGTCGAAACAATTCAATATGCAGGAACAGTTATTGATACAGCTGTGCAAAATGGGGCAAATCAAGTTACCAGCATACAATTTGATGTGCAGGACCGTGCAGATTATTATGAACAAGCACTTCAAAAGGCTGTGATAAATGCTCTTTCTAAGGCAAATGCCATTGCAAAAACGTTACATATAACGATAGATCCCATTCCACTTAAGATAGTAGAGATTCCAACAGGCTCTGCCCCTCCTATCCCACTAACCAAGATGTCTATTGGAGAGGTAGGAGGTATTTCTACTAGTTTGGAAGCTGGACAGTTAATAATTGAAGCAAGGGTGGAACTTAAATTTTCCTATTAATTCCAAACTATTTTAATAAGAGAACGTCTTATTTTTCTTTTATATAAGGCGTTCTTTCGCTTTCCCTCAACCTTTTTAACTTATAGCCAACTCCTTTTAAATGATAACGCTTCAATAAAATTTTCCCATTTGTTGAAAAATCTTTGACATCCTTAGAAAAATACTGTAAAGTACCTAATGGTCGAACGTTTTTAAATAAACAGACCTTAATATTCGTGTTTAGGAGTGTATTTAATGGATAACGTGTTTGATTACGAAGATATACAATTAATTCCGGCAAAATGTATTGTGGACAGCCGTTCGGAATGTGATACAACAGTAACATTAGGTGGACATACATTTAAGCTTCCTGTAGTCCCTGCAAATATGCAAACCATTATCGATGAAAAAATCGCTGTATATTTAGCTGAGAATGGCTATTTCTATATTATGCATCGTTTCCAGCCAGAAACACGCAAGACTTTTATACGTGATATGCAATCTCGCGAATTAATCGCATCTATTAGTGTTGGTGTAAAACCAGAAGAATATGACTTTATTATACAACTAGCAGAAGAAAATATAGTTCCTGAATTTATTACGATTGATATCGCACATGGTCATTCTAATGCGGTTATCAATATGATTAAACATATTAAAAAGCATTTACCAGATAGCTTTGTTATCGCTGGTAATGTAGGAACCCCTGAAGCAGTAAGAGAACTTGAGCACGCAGGCGCAGATGCTACAAAAGTAGGAATCGGGCCTGGTAAAGTATGCATAACAAAAATTAAAACAGGCTTCGGAACAGGCGGTTGGCAACTAGCTGCATTACGCTGGTGTGCAAAGGCTGCAAGCAAACCAATTATTGCAGATGGTGGTATCCGTACACATGGTGACATTGCAAAATCGGTTCGTTTTGGAGCAACGATGGTAATGATTGGTTCATTATTTGCCGGACATGAAGAGTCTCCAGGAGAAACAATCGAAAAAGACGGAAAGCTTTATAAAGAGTATTTCGGCTCTGCTTCTGAGTTTCAAAAAGGAGAAAAGAAAAACGTCGAAGGTAAAAAAATGTATGTAGAGCATAAAGGCTCCTTACAAGATACATTAACAGAGATGGAACAAGATCTTCAGTCCTCTATCTCTTATGCAGGCGGAAAAAAATTAGATGCTATTCGCAATGTTGATTATGTAATCGTTAAAAACTCTATCTTTAATGGCGATAAAGTATACTAATATAAATTTTGAAGAAGGATGCTACCCAAATTCTTTTGGAAAGCATCCTTCTTTTGACCTAAAAACAACAACAAAAAATAGTGACATAGTCTCGCTTAATGGGTATAATAAAGACAACCTCTTAGATTCCCCTCTTTATTATCAGAAACTTCAAATAAAAATTGAAAGGTTGATTGTATTTTTATGAAAAGCTTTTCCTTCCACACTAACCACCGCCAGCGAGTAAAACCTGAAACAAAAATAAAGCTTATCCCTCTTACCGGTACACAAAGCAGAAGCGAGATATTAAAGAAAATTGAAATCAGCTCTCAATTTAATATGCGCTATCGAGGTCTATTCGAATATTATGGTGATGATTTAATTGCCTATAAAAAAGAAAATCCTACTGATTTTTTCCGAAATGAGTTTCTGCGAACATTCTCTAGTTATCTCACCGATTATTTAGAAGATAACATGCCAGCATCTTGGAATAAATGCAAAAAAGCATTTATTGAATTACTCCTCCATATCCACCTTCCTAACACTATAAAAATTTCCAAAGAACGTAATAGTATTCAACACTTTATATCCGAATTTAAAAAGTTTTCAATATGGTTAGACCAAAGGAAAGGAACTGCTTGGACAAAGCTAATAATGCCTTATAATGAGACAATTCATGAATTGACATTATGTGAGGAATTATTAAACAAATTATATCTTCAGATGTATCCTCAATTTTTTGAAACCAATTGGGATTATGAAAAAGATTTAACAAGAATAGGTAAAGTATTAGAAGAAAGCAAGGACATAGAAGATAACTTCTTCGAAATAATTAAAATAGAAGAAAGCACTGTATTATTAGCCAATATTTTTACGAATAAACAATTTCAGATAAGCGATATTCCCGTTGATGATCGGTTTCTTGGAATCATCCTCCATGGCTCTATATGCCGCTTAGAAGGCCATACAACATGGTCTTTACTTCTGGTAGCAGGCTTATATCCAAAGGGATCGAAGCGGTATTTAACCTTTATGGAGAAGTAATTAGCTATTCTCTAGAAGAGTATTAGTGAAGCTTCACTCAAATATTTCTCCATAAAATTTAAAAAGGACATTGAGTCTCAATGTCCTTTTTATGTTCTGAAAATCTATTGAGAGCTACTGCCAGTAGAATCCCTTCCTTGTCCACCATCAAAATTGCCAGTTGGTGGAGCTCCTCTTTGTCCTTGTCCGTCATTACTTCCCGGTCTTCCCATATTATTAGTAGGAGCTTCTGAGATTCCTGACTCATTTACATAGGTTACAGTATCAGCAACAGTAAATTCGACTATCTTCTTCCCTTTTTCATAAGTGCCAGTTGATATTCCATTACTTTCTACCTTTGTAGAACTTCCACCCGAATATAAAACATAGGTGTTATTCTTTACAATCTCCGGTGTACTGATGACAATGGTTTGGTAATCTTTTTCAGGTTTAATGGTGGCAATAGTATTTCCATCACTATCTTCCAAATGAATAAGCGTTCCTGCTTTTTGCGTTTCTGAATAAGTCATCATAATAGAATTTTGCTCCGATGTATCAGATGTTGTTTGCGCCATACCCGAACTTCCTGACGTAATAAGTGTTCCACCACTTATATTCAAGGTACCATCATAATCCAATGCTCCATTTCCGGCATCTGTTGGTCCACTAACAATAGTTGTACCACCAGTAACAACAATAGAACCATTTGCATCTAAGCCATCTCCACCGGCATCTACATACACTTGTCCTCCATTAATTGTTAAGAGCGCATTTCCCGCTGACTCCATTCCCATTCCTCCACCAGGCCCCACACTAGCACTACTACCATCACTAACATTAATACCGTCATCTGCTGTTACAACAGAAATATCACCGTCATTTATTGTGACCGTTTTTCCTTCTAATCCTTCATAGCTTTTATTAACATGAATGCTTCCATTAGCAATAAAGAGCTCATCCTCTGCATGAACACCATCATCGCCAGTCAAAATCGTAAATTCCCCACTCATGATCGTTATACTTCCATCACTATGGATGGCATCATCTAATGTATCTATTTCGAACGTTCCTCCGCCAATTGCGATATCCAGATTTGCCTTTAACCCTTTTGTACTAGGTGTATCCTCAGCTTCCGTCTCTTCTTCTTCACTATCTCCCCATGGCTGTCCACCCATCATTTCCTGTTTCACTTCAATTGTTTCAGGGCTGCCTCCACCCGAAGCTAAATGAAAAGTGCCTTCTGCAATATAAAGAGAAGATTCAGCTTGGATACCATCCGTACCAGAATGGATGGAAAATATGCCATTCTCAATTGCTATCATTCCTTTTTCTTTATTCGTATTCGTTGATTTAATCCCATCTCCACCGGCATTAATATCAAAAGTCCCATTTTTAATGGCAACTAAATCTCTGCCTAAAATAGCATCATCGACAGCTGTTACTTTTATCGTTCCTCCCATAATTCGCAAATCATCTTTACTACCGATGCCGTTATCATAATTCCCGTCAACTTCTAATATTCCTGTCCCATTTATGGTTAAGTCATCCTTACTAAAGATTGCAGCATTTGGCTCCCCAGATCCGTCATCTTCTGTATAGACCTTTCCGTCCGAAACATGATTTTTCGTTCCCTCTGCAACCGTAATGACAGTATCTTCTGCTTCTTTTATAAAAATGGCCGAAGAATTACTATTATTAATGTCTACACCATTTAAAACCAAATGAACATTTCCTGTTTCTGGTGCGTCTACTACAATTTGTCCATCATCCAGGTTTCCTTTTAAAACATATACTCCTCCAGACCTTATAGTAACTGTTGATCCAGATGTCATTACTGCTGCCGATTCATCATAAGAAATCTCGTTCCCATCTAATGTAATATAGATAGGATCCTCTTCCTCCCAATTTGTTACAAAATCCTCTTCGTCATAGTTAATATTTTCACTAATATATTCACTCACATTAATACCGTTAAGGGCGCTAGTATTGCTATTTTGAGAGCTATTTCCACTATCCTTACTACACGCAAATAAAAATAGTGTACAAGCCATGGGTAAAACAAGCTTTTTAATTTTCATTACCGCATTCTCCTTTCTTTCTGCATTCTTTCATTATGTAAATAAAACCTTAACAATTCCTTTAGAAAGTCTATTACTACTTTTCTCCACTCGATTTATAAGAAATAAATAGATCACAACTCAGAAAAAATAGCTTAAAAATGACATAATGCTATCCTTTCATACATTCACCTTTACAGAAAAAATAGAAAATATTAATACCTACTTAAAAATCTTAAGGATAGATTAAGTTTTTTACATGATAATGTGTCCAAGGCAGTTGAAAGAAAGGAGAACAGGAATGGAAGCACAAATACTAAACGGCTTAAAAGGACGGTCAGAATTAAAACATGAATTAAATCACATAGATTGTTATCTATTAAGAAATAAGTTAAAGCACGTGATGGAAATAGACCCACACGCTACGAATGAAGGAAAATATCTAATTAGAAGCGTTTACTTCGATAATGTTGATAACAAAGCGCTCACACAAAAAAAGGAAGGTCTTCTAAACCGAGATAAATTTCGAGTACGATTATATGACTATAATACAAGCCTTTTAAATTTAGAAAAAAAGAGTAAACGCAATAATTTAACCTATAAAGATAAATGTAGAATTACTGCAGAGGAATATGAAAAAATCCGAGTTGGTGATATTAACTGGATGGAAAAGGACTCACGTGATTTAATCAAGGAATTATTCATTCATATGAGTTTATATCAGCTAAAGCCTCATACAGTTGTAGATTATGAACGGGAAGTCTTTATCTACCGTTATGGAAATGTCCGGGTAACCTTTGATAGCTCTATTAAAACAAGCTTTCGAAATAATGATGTGCTGAACAAGGATTTACCTATGGTTGAAACCAATCCAGATATCACCATTTTAGAGGTTAAATACGATGAGTTTTTGCCTGAAATAATCAAAAACCTTCTTCAAATAAGTGATAGAAGAAAAGGAACCTATTCTAAATATCAAATCAGTCGAATGTATGGTTAATGAACACAAATTCAAGGAGGAACAAATATGAGTAATATTAGCTTCGAAGATATTTTTAAATCAAGTATTTTAGAGAAAACAAGCAACTTTTCTATAGTTGATTCCCTAATAGGATTGTTAGTAGCTTTTGGTGTTGGATTATTTATCTATTATGTTTATAAGAAAACTTTTTCAGGTGTCATCTATTCCCACACCTTTAATATTTCCCTGATTATTATCTCCATGGCAACTGCTTTAATCATTATTGGCATATCATCCAATGTCTTACTATCCCTTGGTATGGTCGGCGCCCTATCGATTGTTCGCTTTAGAACCCCTATTAAGGATCCAATGGACTTAGTTTATTTATTTTGGGCAATCGTTTCAGGAATACTTTGTGGAGCAGGATTTATTGTTCTCGTTATATTAGGAGCTATCCTAATCGGACTTGTTCTTATTCTGTTTACGAACCGAATTAAGATTGAAAATCCCTATTTATTAGTTATTAAATATACAAATGAAGCATTGGAGGATAATTTAACAAAGACTATCTCAAATCACGCTAAAAAATTCTCCCTTAAATCAAAATCCATTATGCCTGGAAATGATTTAGAAGTAACATACGAAATTCGCGTAAAAGAGAACAATGCTACTTTCATTAATACCCTATCTAAGCTTGATGGTGTAAAATCAGCCATTATGCTTAGCTACGATGGCAATTTTACCGCATAATGCTGATTCCATCCATTGCTTGGGGCGAAGATAGGCTCCATGGATTCTCTAAAAAGAAAAAACATCCCATCTAAGAAAATTCTTATGTTGCGATGTTTTTTCTTTTTCCATTCTATAATACTTATAATTATTATTATCCAATAAATATCTGTATAATTATAGTTATATATACTTGATGGTTATAAATAAAGGCTGTTTTCTAAAAGATTGTTGCTTTCTTAATAGAAAAAATCAATTAATGAGGAAATCTGAGCAGCCTGAATACACGTAGACGCCACGGGGATTAGCGAGCCAGCCTGAGACCCTGCAGGCCAAGGGCCGAAGCGGCTCAGCGCGAGCCCCACGGAAAGCGAAGTGTATTCAGGCTGCGGGTTATAGCAACAAACTTTACGAAAACAGCCTAAATAAATAAGTTATACATAATTTATTTCTTAACATCATAATAGACAAGGAGTTATAAGAATTATGACTATTCTTTTAGTAGATGACAATACTGTCAATCTATTTGTAATGGAAAAAATACTAAAAAATGCTGGGTATGATGATTGTGTATCGCTTACGTCAGCCCAGGAATTATTTCATTATTTACAACTTGATGCTCCTCATTCGACAGGGAATAGTGTGGATTTAATATTGCTCGATATTATGATGCCAGAAATCGATGGCATTGAAGCTTGTAAACGCATTAAAAGAGTGGAACACCTTAAGGATATTCAGATTATCTTTGTAACAGCATTAGAAGATAAGAATAAGCTCGCGGAAGCCTTAGATATTGGCGGCGTAGACTATATTACGAAGCCTCTAAATAAAATCGAACTCCTCGCAAGAATACGCGTTGCGCTACGATTAAAGGCTGAGCTTGATTGGCATACCCAACACGAGAAAAAAATTCAATACGAATTAGATTTAGCAACACATGTCCAAAGAAGTTTATTGAGCACACCCTTAAAAGATGAGCATATGCATATCGAAGTTTCTTATTTACCTTCCTTTAATCTTGCTGGTGATATGTATTACTGGCATAAAGTGGACGATCACAAATACGCTATCATTCTTTTAGATATGATGGGACATGGAATCTCTGCCTCTTTAGTGTGTATGTTTATCTCTTCTGTTCTAAGAGAATCAGTTAAACAATTAGTAAAGCCTGACCTTGTTATTAAAGAGTTAAATCGTTATATGACTTTATTAAAAAATGAAAAAGAAGGACTCCCTTTTTACTTTACCGCCATCTATTTAGTAATTGATACAGAGAAGAAAACGGTGGAGTACGTCAATGCAGGTCATCCCTATGGATATATGCTAATGGATGAAAAGGAAGTAGTGGCTTTAGAACAAGGTACTTGCGCAGTAGGATTTTTTGATGAAATGGAAATTAATACAAAAGAAGTTTCCTTTGAGAAAGATATACAAATCATTCTTTATACAGATGGTGTACTAGAAGCAATGGGACCATGTGAATTTGAAGCAGAAAAGCAAATACAAGCGATTTCCTCTAAAAGATGGGAACATACCAGCTCTGTAATGGACCATCTCCTGACGAAAGAGCAACAGTCAGACCAACCAGACGATATGTGCGTATTGATGATTCAAGCAAAAGGAAGCAATTAATCTTTTTGTACTTTTTCAACGCTTTACATAGTAAACAAAAAGGATTTCTCTCAGGAGAAATCCTTTTTGTCGTTTTTAAGAGAAACTTATACGACAATGTCTTAGTATCTTCCTAATACATTTTCTGATAAAGTCTTTCTCCACCAGCAAGCTCTCTATATTTTGGCATTACATCAACAAAGCTTAATGTCTCTTTATCTCCTAAACCAAGAAAACCTTCTTTACTCAAACTTTCATAAAATAGATGGTGCACCTGGTTTTGGAGCACGGGATTAAAATAAATCAGTACATTTCTACAAATGATGACATGAAACTCATTAAAGGATTGGTCTGTTACTAAATTATGTTGGGCAAAAATAATATTTTTCAAAAGATCAGAATGAAAATATGCATATTGATGGTCGGTTTTATAATATTCCGAGAAAGCATTTGTTCCTCCAGCAAGCATATAATTTTTGGTATATGCTTGCATTTTATGTAAAGGAAATACCCCTTTGCTTGCCTTTTGAAGCACATTTTCATTCATATCAGTTGCATATATAACAGCCTTTTCCTTTAGACCCTCTTCTTCCAATAAAATAGCCATCGAAAATACTTCTTCCCCTGTAGCACAACCCGCATGCCATATCCGGATTTCATCATACTTTCGTAAATGGGGGATTACTTGCTCTCTAAATGCGCGAAAAAAGCTTGGGTTCCTAAACATTTCCGTTACATTGATAGAAAAATCATTTAAAAGCTGTTCTAGGAAAACCTCCTCGTGTATCACTCGTTCAAGTAATCGTGTAATCGTAGGAATATTATCCATTTTCATTCTGTAGTAAATCCTGCGCGTAATAGAAGATCGGTTATATTGACGAAAATCAAAACCTGATAATCGAAATATCCCTTCAAGCAGCAGATTCACTTCTATGTCTGCATGATCTGGATTCTCTACCTCTGGATCGTTATTCAGGAATGGATTATTCATAACCGGCTCTCCTCCTTACTTAACTAGCCATACTCTTAGAACTGAATATAATTGATCTAAATCTAGTGGTTTACTAATATAATCCGATGCACCCGCCTCTAAGCATTTTTCGCGATCATTTTTCATTGCTTTAGCTGTCAGTGCAATAATAGGTATTTCGGTCAAGTTCATCGTTTGACGAATTATAGTCATTGTTTCATAGCCATTCATATTTGGCATCATAATATCCATTAGAATGACATCTAAATCAGGTGTTTCTTCAATAATTCCCAAGGATTCCTTTCCATTGTGTGCGACAAGGACATCCATTCCTATTTTTTCAAGAGTTGTTTTAAGGGCAAATATATTTCGGTTATCATCATCAACAATCAATACTTTTTTCCCTTTAAATACATCATCATGCTTGTCATTAGACAACATGATTTCCGCGTTTCTTTCTTCCTCTTGTTTTTGCTCTTCTTTATCTATTTCTAGTCGAGCTTCTTGTTTTTTCACTTCCATTGTAGCAGCAACATTTATGTCACTAATTTGGAGCTTTGCATCAGCTATTCCATTTGGAAGACTTGGAATAGTTAGGGTAAATATACTTCCTTTTCCTTCTGAGCTTTTCAAGGAAATCCATCCACCTAGTAATCTAGCAAATTCTCTGCAAATGGATAGCCCCAGACCAGTACCTCCATATTTACGCACAGTTGCCCCATCTGCCTGCTGGAATGTTTCAAATATTAATTTATGTTTATCTCTCGGTATGCCAATTCCTGTATCTGATACCGAAATTTCCAACCACTCGCTACTTAATTCTCTCATGCTGCGACTCATTTGGTTTTTCTTCTTAACATCTAAAGTGACTGAACCACTTTCCGTAAATTTAAACGCATTGGATAATAGATTTTTTATTATTTGCTGGAATCTCTTTTCATCTGTATATAAGATATCTTTGAGTGTTTCCTGCTTATGTATAATAAATTCTACATCCTTCTGCTTCGCAACAGGAGCAAAGCTTCGTTCCAATTGTGATGTAATATCATTAATACTTACCTCACCAAAATGAACATCGAGCTTTCCTGCCTCTACTTTTGAAAGATCAAGAATATCATTTATAAGGGAAAGAAGATCTTTACCAGAAGAATGAATAACGTTCGCAAACTCCATTTCCTCTGCCGACAGACGATTTGAGTCATTTTCTGCAAGCATTTCCGAAAGAATGAGAATACTATTTAATGGCGTTCTTAATTCATGGCTCATATTTGCTAAGAACTCTGATTTATAGTTAGAATTTTGAATGACCAATTCTGTTTTCTCTTCTAATTCCTCTTTTGCTTTTTCTAAATCCTTTGTCTTCGCTTCCGCTTCTCTTGTTCGATCTTCTAGTTGTTCATTTGTAGCCATCAGTTCTTCTTTTTGCATTTGCAGCTCTTCAGACTGAGATTGTAATTCCTCTGACTGTGTTTGTAGTTCTTCGGATTGAACCTGTAACTCTTCGGTCATGGCTCTAGATTCGTTTAATAAGCGAACAATTTCCATTCTACCCATAATACTATTGATTGTTAATCCAAATGTTTCTACTATACCCACAATCAGATCTTGTTGAAGCTTCGTAAATTCAGTCATCGTTGCAAGCTCCAAGACAGCAATAACGTCTCCCTCAAACATAACTGGGACAATAATAATGCTACGTGGCGAAACATCCCCTAAACCCGTTGCGATTAAACGGTAATCACTTGGTATTTCCTTATAGTGAATCACACGCTGTTCTTTGGCACTTTGACCAATTAAGCCTTCTCCTAATTGGAAAGTGTCTCTTCCAATCGTATCACCTGATTCCGCAAATGTTGCTGCTTTCACATAAGTTTCCCTTTTTTGTTGTGTATCTTTCACATAGAATGCTCCAAAACTAGCATCTGTTTTTTTGGCCAGTTCCGTAATAAACATGTTAGATAAAGCTTCAATGGAAGAAATCCCTTGAAATTTCATGACAATATCAGCAACATTAGACTGTAACCACTCTCTTTGCTCTACATTGTCAAGAAGCTGATTAGTCGCATCTGCCAGCTCTTTTATCTCATCATTGGTTCGTACATGAATGCGTGTGTTAATGATGCCCTTAGATGCAGCAATTGTACTAATGCTGCCTGTCACTTCTTTAATCGTTCTAACAATCGATTTAGAAATTTGACTAGCTATGATAATCGCAACAAGAGATATCAAAACTAATGCACCGAATAGCCCAATAGTTACTGTATTATTTTGTTTATCCAATTTAGTTGCTTGATTTGCAGATGCTGCCTTTTCTGTATCTCTTAACGAGTTAAACTTCTCTGTAATCTCGTTTATATAATCCCGACCAGAATCTGTCTCAAAAAAAGCATTCAGTGCATCTGTATTGTTCTGTTCTTTAAATTGGATTGTTGGCTCGCCTGCTGTCCTAATCCAATTTTCAATATTATCTTTTATTTCTAATAAATTTTTCTGCTGAGCAGGTTTATCACTCATTAACTGATAAAGTTCATTAAATTGCGCTTCCCAGTTTTCCTTCCCATCGTTATATGGAATTAAGTAGCTTTGATTACCTGTAATTATAAATCCACGCTGACCAGTTTCCATATCTAATACACTTTTTTCAATGGAAGCAGTTAATTCATGTATGCGAGAATCATAATTAATAATCGAGTTACGTTCCTGTTGCAGGGATCGTATTTGATTATTGAGCAAAATTACCGATACAAGTAAACAAAGGATAATAACAATGTAACCAAGGATAATTTTGGAGCGAATTCCGAACTTGAATTTCGTTTCCATTTAAATTACCTTCCTTAAACTTAGTTTCTATTTTAATAGTATAGTATTCTCGGAAAAAATGAAAAGGAAATTTGCTCTATTTTCTTTCATTTATTCAAGTGTAAATTACTTTTGCTTTGGACTCAACATTCCTGATTTAGAATTATAATTTTTACCAATATTTACATATCATCAAGAAAGCCTGTTTTTTAGATAGGCTGTTTTCTAAAAGATTGTTGCTTTCTCAATAGAAAAAATCAATTAATGAGGAAATCTGAGCAGCCTGAATACACGTAGACTCCTGTGGGATTAGCGAGACAGCCTGAGACCCTGCAGGCGAAGCCGAAGCGGCTCAGCGCGAGCCCCACGGAAAGCGGAGTGTATTCAGGCTGCGGCTCATAGCAACAAACTTTACGAAAACAGCCTTTAGATAAAACAGACCTTCTTTTTTTCTCACTCGGTTTGCAAGCTTCCATTAAATAATATACTTAAATTTCTATCTGTAATAACACTCATTACAAATAGCAAATTTAAATCTAGCTGACAGTTCTTTTCCACATTTTTTACATACTTTACTCCGCTTTTTCCCTTTAATTCCTGCCTTTAAATGATCATTTATTTGATCACTCAATTCTCCCCTTAGCTTTTCCCAATAATATGCTTCTGTTCTCCTTTCTAATCTATATAAAAATAATAAATGAAGGCCAATAGCTTTATACGATAATTCTAATTCCTCCAAGCTATCATGTTTAATTTTTGGTTCTGGTAAATCCCTATTCTCGACAATTGCCTCCATATTCATTTTCCATTGAGAACGTAAGGTAGCCTCACTTGTTGCAAATGGCAGCTTCAAAAAGCTAAATAAATCATGTAAGGACATTCTTGCTTCCACCATTGTATCCATTATCATCTCATATAGCAGCATTTCCTCTGCTAACGATGCCTTTTTGGTACCCTCTGGACTTTTAAAATGTCCCCATAAATAAAAGAAAAGGCCGAGATTATTAGAATACTTTTGAAATCTTTCTAGTACAGCATTTGTTGGTGCAATCGTAAATCCATAAAGATCATCATCTTTTTTTTCTAATAAATACTTCATTTTTTTGCGGTCGCTTGTAAATGCCACTCTCCCAATATCATATATTCCCTTTCTTCCTGCTCTACCCGCAATCTGCTTCACTTCCTGTGAGCTTAACATCCTTCTTCTAATGCCATCAAACTTTTCATTCTCTAAGAAAACAATTCTTCTTATTGGTAAATTAAGCCCCATTCCAATAGCATCTGTTGAAACGATTACCTTTGTTTCTCCATCAATAAATCGCTGCATTTGTTTTTTTCGAGCTTCTGGAGGCATGCTTCCATAAATCACGCTTACTTGCCATCCCTTTCTTTGTAGCTCAGAAGCGGTTTCTAATACCCTTCTTCTTGAAAAACAAACAAGCGCATCGCCTTTTCTCGTGTGACTTAATTGAAATAAATCCATTTCTATTTGTAACGGCGTATCCCTGTAATACTCATAGACCTCTACATTTGTATCACCTAATAGCTGCAGAAGCATATTTTTTGCATGTAGACTGGCAATAATATGTACCTCTTTCGCATTTGCCTTCGTTATGGCCCGATACCATGAAAATCCACGTTCCTTATCTGCAATCATTTGGGATTCATCAATAACTATTACGTCATAATAATCTTTTTCATGAAACATTTCTACTGTACTAGACTGATGTTGCGCCTCCTGTACAAGCTTTTCCTCTTCTCCTGTTTTAAGGGAGCAAGGTACACCTTTCTGATTTAGTTTTTCATAAATTTCCAGTGCCAGTAATCTTAAAGGAGCCAAATATAAGCCACTGTTTGCTTCCATCATACGATTTATCGCTTGAAAGGTTTTACCAGTATTTGTTTCTCCGGTATGCAACACATATTTTATATCCCTACTAGTTGGAGGATAGTATTCCTTTCCAAATATATCCTCAATCATTCTAGCTTCTTCTTCTTTTCGGCGTCTTTGTTCCTCTCTATCTTCCGCCTCTTTCTGCTCTTTTCTTTTGCGGTCCTTTTCCATTATTTCTTTATGGATTTCTAAATCAAAAGGAATATCCAATAGCTTCTCAAGATCTATTATGTATTCAGGAAATAAATCCTCTAAAAATTCTTCCGTTATTTCTTCAAGTAACGGCGTACTTACTTCAAGTAAAAATGAATTAGATAAGGAATGATTAAATACTTTTTCATATTCTTCTTTTATGCGCGTTGGCAATTTATCTTTTATCCATGTAGGGAAAAAATCAATTAAATGTTGAAAAATCAAATTTTCATATGCTTCTGTTCGATCCTCTAAAAAATAAAATTGATTATATGGCATATCCATTTCATTCGATAAGTATTCTTCAAATGTTACTTCCATGGAAGATAACACAATCCCATTTCGATCAATCTCAACAGCTATATTGCATCCACTTAAATATCGAATATAGAGAAAAAGTTCCTCATAGTGCTTCTCCATTAATTGCTCGATATAATAAGAGAATTTAACTGTATATTTACGCTTTTTTTCCAGTTCCTTTTGTTCTTCTACTTTTAGTAAAAACACTTCCCTTTTCTCTTCATAGCTTTCTTTCCATATTTCCTTATTTTCTCCCAGCTTTGTTCTCAGCCATTCCTCATATGGAAATACTTCGACTTCTCGAATTTCGTTTCGAAACAATCGATTAATGTCCTTTTTATTAAGATTGCTGACATCTAGCCCTATGTTTGTAAGATAATCCTTTTTTTCAGCATAACGAATATGACTAGTTGCCGTATTAAGCCAAGTATTTAACCAAATTTGCTCGATAAATACTTTTCGATCTTTCATATATTGTTCAAAGGTTGGTTGACTTTCTTGTTTTTCTAAATATTTATTTACGTCATTCATGATAAGGTTTTTTGTTTGGTGAATCGCTCTATCATATTGAGATTTTAATACTAAATTGATCATTATGAACTCCTATAAAAATGTATTTCCACTCTTCTTATACTTATTTTCCTTTATTTTATCTTAGTCATGTAGTTTTTTTCATATTTTTTGGATTTTCTTCTATTTTTTCAGTAAAGTGTTTATTTTTTTAAAAGAAAACAGCCTTCTTTATACTGTTTTCTAAGTGAATAAGGAATGTCGTTTTTTAGCGTTTTTTAGAAAACGATTTTCCCTCCATTTAGGATTATGTATTTAATGATAGGGGAAATAGGAAGAATAAAGATTTCATTTCCCGAGAAATGAAAAAATCCTTGCACTTTTGGCAAGGATTATTTATGAGGGTCTTCTTTAATAGATTCGTTATATTACTTAGCTCTTTTTTAGCTTTAATTCTTGTTTGTATTTCTCTAATTCTTTCATTGTGCAACGTACAAAGTGACCTGGCGTTACCTCTCTAAGTTCTGCTGGTTCACTTGTATCATGTACAGATGGATCATAAGCAATTCTCGTACGCTCACGTTCATAACGTGGATCTGGAAGTGGAATTGCGGACAATAGTGATTTTGTGTATGGGTGAATTGGGTTTTCATAAAGCTCATCCGCTTCTGCAAGTTCTACCATGTTCCCCATATACATAACACCAATGCGATCACTAATATATTTAACCATAGAAAGGTCGTGGGCAATAAATAAATAGGTTAGACCACGCTCTTTTTGAAGCTTTTTCAAAAGGTTAACAACCTGTGCTTGAATGGAAACATCTAGAGCAGAAATTGGCTCATCACAGATAATGAAATCTGGCTCTACAGCTAGTGCGCGAGCGATCCCAATTCTTTGTCGTTGACCACCACTGAATTCATGTGGGAAGCGTGTAGCATGCTCTTTGTTCAATCCTACCACTTCAAGTAATTCTTCTACTCTTTGACGACGCTCTTCAGGTGTTTTCGCAAGCTTATGGTTATCAATACCTTCTGCAATAATATCAAGTACCGTCATACGCGGATTTAGAGAAGAATGCGGATCTTGGAAAATCATTTGCATTTTTCGGTTGAAATTGCGAAGCTCTGCTTTTGACTTTTTCCCATGCACATCTTCACCATTAAATTTAACTTCTCCACCTGTTGCATCATAAAGACGGATAATGGTTCTACCTGTTGTAGATTTCCCACAACCAGATTCTCCAACAAGACCAAATGTTTCTCCTTTAAAAATTTCAAAGGATACACCATCTACAGCTTTAATGATTCTATCTCTACCTGCTGAAAAGTGCTTTTGCAAGTTTTTTACTTCTAATAATTTTTCTCTAGTCAACTTTTTTCACCATCCTTGCGACCTGTTTTGGAGAAACCAAGCATTCTTTGTTTAACCGCTTCTGGTGGCTCAATCTTTGGAGCATCTTCATGTAATAACCAAGTTGCTGCATAATGTGTATCAGAAACTTTAAACATTGGTGGTTCCATCACTGTGTCAATTTCCAATGCAAATTGATTTCTAGGCGCAAATGCATCTCCTGCTGGAGGCTTTAACATATTCGGTGGGCTTCCAGGTATAGCAAATAGTTCTTCATCTGTACTATCTAGTGTTGGCATAGATCCAATTAAACCCCAAGTATAAGGATGCTTTGGATTATAGAAAATATCATCTACTGTTCCAATTTCAACGATTTTACCTGCATACATAACAGCTACACGGTCTGCCACGTTTGCCACAACACCAAGGTCATGTGTAATGAAGATAATGGCACTTTCGGTTTTCTTTTGAATGTCCTTCATTAATTCTAAAATTTGTGCCTGAATTGTAACATCAAGTGCTGTTGTCGGTTCATCGGCAATTAGAATCTTAGGATTACATGCAAGAGCAATCGCTACAACTACACGCTGACGCATTCCACCTGAGAATTGATGTGGAAATTGATTAATGCGAATTTCCGGCTGTGGAATACCAACTAATTCAAGTAGCTCGAGAGCACGTTTCTTTGCATCAGATTTATTCATATTTTGATGCTTGACTAGACCTTCCATGATTTGGTTCCCAATTTTCATTGTTGGATTCAAAGAAGACATTGGATCTTGGAAAACCATTGAAATATCTTTTCCGCGAATTTTTTGCATTTCCTTCTTAGACTTTTTAACAAGATCTTCGCCCTCTAATAAAATTTCCCCACTTTTAATGACACTTTGTGGTTCAGGAAGAAGTCTCATTAAAGCATTAGAAGTAACGGATTTACCAGAACCGGATTCCCCTACAATTGCTAGTGTTTCCCCTTTATTTAACTCAAAGCTAACACCGCGAACAGCTTGTACTTCACCGTTGTAGGTGTTAAATGATACTCTTAAATCTTTGACTTCTAATAATTTACTCATTTATAAACACCTACTCTCCTATTTATGCATTTTAGGATCGAATGCATCACGCAAGCCATCACCTAATATATTGAATGCAATCATTAATACTGACAATACAGCCGCTGGGAAAACTAGTAAATACGGGTACAAACGTAAATTTGCAAATCCTAGTTCAATTAAAGCACCTAATGAAGCTTTAGGAGGTACAATACCTAATCCGATAAAGCTAAGGAATGCTTCGAAGAAAATAGCTCCAGGAATAGAGAACATTGTATTGACAATGATAATACCAGTAATATTCGGAACCAAATGTCTTCTAATAATCGTACCATTTGACGTTCCTAATGTTCTTGCGGCAAGTACAAACTCTTGATTTGTTAACTTCAATACTTCCCCACGAACAATACGGGACATTCCTATCCATCCTGTAATTGCTAATGCCACAACAATGGAGACAATACCAGGCTGGAGAATAAGCATCATTAAAAGAATTATTACTAGGTTTGGAATTCCTACTAATATTTCTGCAATACGCTGTAATACGTTATCGACTCTTCCGCCGTAGAAGCCAGAGACACCGCCATATGTTACCCCAATTAATAAATCAAGTACAGCTGCGACAAAGGCAATAATTAACGATACTCTTGTTCCTTCCCAAAGTCTTGTCCATTGGTCACGTCCAAGTGTATCCGTACCAAACCAGAAATAAGTATCATCCATATCTTTCGCTTCATAGATGTGGAAAGTTGCTCTTACTGCTGCTGAATTTCTTGAACCGTCTCCTTCATCAAGAACTTTAATATCAACAAACTCATCTGTACTTTTATAACGAGCCATTGCTTTTGCAGTTGCATCCTCTACATCTGTGCCTTCATATCTACCTGCTAAAGTACCATTCAAACCCAACCAAGAAATATTCTCTAACACTGGTACTCTTGGAGGAAGCTTTGCACGAGAAAGATCTTGACCGTTATTGCCATAGTCATTCATATGTGGACCAAAAATACTCAGTAAGATTATTAATAGTATTATAAATATACTGACTATTGCAGGTTTATTTTTTAATAATGTTCTTCTTGCATCCTGACCAAAGGTTCTACTTGGTGCCGTTATTTTTTCACTAATATTCTCTTCTTGCTTAAGAGGTTTAAATAAATTTTTATCAATTTTATTAAGTTTATTTTTATCCATTTTATTTTTTTCCTCCTGCAATTCTAATTCTAGGATCAATTAATCCATATAGGAGGTCAATGATTAAAATTATGATAACAAATCCAAAGGCAAACAATAAGGTTGTTCCCATAATTGTCGGATAATCATTTACAGTAACCGATGTAACAAATTGCTCTCCAATTCCAGGAATAGCAAAGATTTTCTCAATAACTAATGATCCTGTCATTAAGCCTACTGCCATAGGACCTATAACTGTAACTAAAGGTATCAATGCATTTCGTAATCCATGCTTAAAGATAATTCCTGCTTCACTAACCCCTTTTGCACGAGCTGTTGTAATATAATTGGAATGTAGTACCTCTATCATTTCTGTTCTTGTAAACCTTGCCGCAACAGCTAAAGGAGATATTGCTAGTGCAATAGTTGGTAGAATTGTATATTCAAAGCCACCCCAAAGCGCAACAGGTAGTAGATCCCATCTTACTGCAAAGAAATATTGTAATAGTCCTGCAAATACGAATGATGGAACCGATGTCCCGAGTACCGCAATAACAGTAGACGTATAATCGATTGGACCATTCCTATAAATAGACGCTATTAATCCTAGCAGAATTCCAACCACTGTCCCCAGCACTAATGCTTGTCCACCTAAAAGTGCGGACGGACCAATTTTGGCTGTCAATATTTTCGTAACAGGGGTATTATCAAACGCAAATGAAACACCTAAATCCCCTTGCACAAGTTTTCCTAAATAAGTCACATATTGAACGGGAATTGGATCGTTCAATCCATATTTTTCCAATATAATTGTTTTTTGTTCTTCACTTAATTTATCGTCAGCCTTCAACGGACTCCCTGGAAGAAACTTCATCAGGAAAAAGGAGACTGTTGCGATAATGAACAGTGTTATGAACATATACCATAAACGTCGAAGAAGATATCGAGCCATCTGTGCACCTCCTAATTTTCTTTGTTTATTATAGCATAATAATTTATTTTTGCTATAATCAGAATTTTCCTACTCAAAAATACAAGAGAGTATATGCTATAAAAGCATACACTCCCTCTTCATTTCATAGCATCGAATTTTTCAAAAAAGCTAAATTACTCAGCAGCTCCAACACTAGTCCATTTGTATTCATAAGTTGGTCCAAATGGATTTTCGATTAGGCCTTGAATTTTTGGAGATGATAGGAATGCACCACCGCGTTGGTATACAGGAGCAATCGCAGCATCTTCAAACAGAATTTTTTCAGCTTCTAAGAAGTTTTGGTAACGAGCTTCATTATCTGTAGCAAGAGTTGTAGTAGTTTCTTCTAACAATTTATCGTACTCTGCATTAGAGTAACCCATTTTGTTATTTCCGCCATCTGTAATCCATAAGCTTAAGAATGTATATGGATCTAGATAGTCAGGACCCCAACCAGCTAATTGAAGATCATAATCTTGTTTTGTATCAGCATCTAAACGTTGCTCAAATGGTACTTGTTTTAATGTTACTTTTAAACCTGGTAAGTTTGTTTGTAATTGGTTAGCTAGGTATTCATTCATAGTTTTTGATACATCTGTATCTCCACCTAAGAATTCGATTTCTACTGAATCAGTTCCTAATTCTTCTAAACCTTTTTCCCAGAATTCTTTAGCAGCAGCAGCATCAAATGTTACAAGATCTCCACTTACTTCACGGAAATCACCGCTACCATCTGGCATTGGAGTGAAATCAGCTGGTATTAAACCATTAGCAACAAGAGAACCGTTGTTTAAGATTGTGTTTACTAAAGCTTCTTTATCAAACGCACGGCTGATAGCTGCACGGATGTTTGTATTAGCAAGTGCTTCGTTTCTAGTTTGGTTAATTTTCAAATAGAACACAGAGTTGTCAGCTTTAATTGTATAGTCTTCATCAGAAGAATATTGGTCAACTAAGTCTGAAGATAAACCAGTACGGTCTACTTCTCCTTTTTCATAAAGGTCAACACTTGTTTGAGCATCTTTAACTACTACATAATTAATTGTTTCTAACTTAACTGTATCAGCATCCCAGTAAGTGTCGTTCTTAGCAAGATTCCATTTTTGAGCAGTACTTTCCCAGTTTTCTAATGTGAAAGGACCGTTAGCTAATAGATTTTCAGAGCTAGTAGCGAAAGCATCGCCTTTTTCTTCAACGAATTTTTGGTTCAACGGTAAGAATGTACCGAAAGAAGTTAAAGATTCGAAATATGGAGTAGGATTTGCAAGTTCAACAACTAAAGTATAGTCGCCATCTGCTTTAACTCCAAGTTCTTCTACTTTCATTTCACCTTTACTGATTTCAGTAGCATTTTTGATTACGCCACCCATCATGTAAGGACCATACTCAGAACCAGTATCTGGATTCACTGCACGTTGCCAAGCATAAACGAAGTCATTAGCAGTTACAGGATCTCCATTAGACCATTTTGCATCTTCACGTAACTTGAATGTCCAAGTTAAACCATCTTCTGATACTTCATGGCTTTCAGCAATACCAGGTACAGCTTCAGCGCCTTCACCTAAACGGTATAGACCTTCCATAGTAGCACCCAAGAATTGGAAACCATATTCATCTGTTGCCATTGATGGATCCATTGAAGGAATCGCATCTCCGTTAATTAAGTTTAAAACTTGTTCAACATTTGCCTCTTCTGCTGGCTTATCTGTATCTGTACCTTCAGATGCGTTATCATCGCCACCAGAACATGCTGCTAAAAATACACTTAGTATTAATGTAAGTGAAAGCAGCCAAGTAAATTTTCGCTTCATTAAAAAAGACCCCCCATTGTTATATTATTCTGTAAATTACATCTAAAAAAGAAGCTAAGCTGAGTATACTATTATTCTAATAGAGTTGTAAAGACTAAATATAGAGATAATTTCAAATATTGCTATACTATAACAAAGATATTTCGCATTATAACAACAAAGACAACGCTTACTTTTGTATTAAAATTCTAAAAATTTCTGTAAAAAAACACGGAATATATATGGCAAAAGAACGATTGATTGTTAAAAATATCCATATGCCAATATACTTTTTTACCTTATATTAGTAGATTGTTTTACTATTGCAGAATTCTTATAAGAGGTGATAATGACACAATTAATTATTTTTTACATTAATATAGTAAAAAGAATGCAAGATTTTAGATTTTCTCGCAGTTTCTACAAAGATTTGAACGTCTCCTCTCCAATCCAACCATACTTTCACTTTCAAATATGCTTTTCTCCTAATTTAGACAAATAATAGACTTTTCCAGTGGTCTCGACGGTTCAAATTAAAGTGTTATAGCTTCCGAAAATGTACTTTCTAAAAGAGATAAGGTAAAATACGATTATTCGTGTTACAAACATACTTAGTAAAGGTGAAAAATGATGCTTAATAAAAAATGGTCAATATTTCTAATAAATATCTTCCTAACACTGATTCTTTTTGTTATTTTTTCTTCGGAATATTCTTTTGTTCATTATATTAATTCCGTCTTTTATCTTTCTTTCTTTTACATTGTTATTTTTCTGTTTTTGTACATTGCAAAAGGAGGTTTTTTTGACGGAGTAACCTTCAGCTTTAGAAGATTCCATCACGTTATGCTAAAAAATGATGATTATATGGAAGAATGGAAGGAAAAGCCTCTTCCGTCTCAAAAATTTAATAAAAAAGTATACTCTGTCCTTAAATTTCAAGCTTTAGTACTCTTTATTTATTTATTCATTTTGCTCCTAGTCTACTATCTGTAATAATTAGGAGCTATTACTCCTTCTATAAAAAGCTTTTTACACACTTACTCATTTTTTCAAAAATGTAGGAATATTTATTCAATTACAACATTAAAATTGTATATATAGTGTTTTCCTATTATAATAGGGTTGTAAAAAAATTGAAATGAGGGGGATGTATTAATGAAATTGGAAGCGTTTCCACCCGTGAAAGGCAAGCATAACCTTGAAAACTATGAGGAATTGTACCAACATTTCAAATGGGACCAAGCAGAAAAGGATTTTTCTTGGCATCAGACTGGAAAAGTTAATTTGGCTTATGAAGCAATTGACCGTCACGCTGAAAACTACCGCGCCAATAAAGTAGCCCTCCATTATTTTCATCCATCAAGAAAAGAAACTTATACATTTAAAGACTTAAAAAAATTATCAAATAAAGCAGGAAACGTTTTAAAGGATGTAGGAAAAGTAAAAAAAGGCGATCGCGTCTTTATTTTTATGCCTCGTTCACCAGAATTATATTTCAGCTTAATTGGAGCGATAAAATTAGGAGCTATCGTTGGCCCACTGTTTGAAGCATTTATGGAAGATGCCGTAAAAGACCGCCTCCATGATAGTGAAGCCAAAGTGATTATTACCACACCTGAACTAGTAAATAGAATTCCACATACAGAATTACCTGCTTTAGAAACGATTTTTATTGTCGGAGAAAACATACAAGAAGACGATAAAACAAAAGATTTCCTTCATCATTTTCAAACTGCTTCTATTGAATTAGATATTGAATGGGTCGATCGTAAGGATGGTTTAATCCTTCACTATACCTCAGGTTCTACAGGAAAGCCAAAAGGTGTACTACATGTCCACAATGCGATGATCCAACACTATCAAACAGCAAAGTGGGTATTAGATTTGCAAGAAGATGATGTCTACTGGTGCACAGCCGATCCTGGATGGGTTACCGGTACTTCTTATGGCATCTTTGGTCCTTGGCTAACGGGCTCAACAAATGTTGTTGCAGGTGGCCGCTTTAGTCCTGATATATGGTATAAAGTAATTGAGACCTTTGGTGTAACTGTTTGGTACAGTGCTCCTACCTCATTCCGTATGCTTATGGCTGCTGGTGAGGAAGTAACCGAAAAATATACACTTTCATCCTTGCGTCATATTTTAAGTGTAGGAGAGCCACTTAACCCAGAAGTAATCCGTTGGGGTTACGATGTATTTGGACATCGCATTCATGATACTTGGTGGATGACTGAAACCGGCGCTCAGCTTATTTGTAATTTACCTTGTATGGACATTAAGCTAGGTTCAATGGGGAAACCACTTCCAGGCATAGAAGCAGTTATTTTAGATGATAACGGTAACATTTCGCCTCCTAATCAGATGGGTCATTTAGCTATTAAAAAGGGCTGGCCATCGATGATGCATACAATTTGGAACAATCAAGAAAAGTTTGATAGTTATTTTCAGCATGGGGAATGGTATGTTTCTGGGGATTCAGCTTATATGGATGAAGAAGGGTATTTCTGGTTTCAAGGTCGAGTTGATGATGTGATTATGACTGCTGGAGAAAGAGTTGGTCCATTCGAGGTGGAAAGCAAATTAATCGAATTCCCAGCAGTGGCAGAAGCTGGGGTCATTGGAAAACCTGATCCTATTAGAGGAGAAATTATTAAAGCCTTTATTGCATTGGTTGATGGCTATGAAGAAACAGACGAATTAAAAGAAGAAATACGTTTATTTGTAAAAAACGGGTTAGCTGCTCATGCGGCTCCAAGAGAAATTGAATTCTGCGAAAAGCTTCCAAAAACCCGCAGTGGAAAAATAATGAGACGGGTACTAAAAGCCTGGGAACTTGGACTCCCTACTGGAGATCTTTCTACAATGGAGGATTAATATACTTGATATTAGGAAGGAAATGAGCGCACTTCTTTTATCCCTAAAAAGGAAGTGCACTCATTTCCTCTTTTATGTTAAAAATGGACAATAATTTTTGATAAACAAGGTTAAATCTTGGTGTTTTTTTCCTTTGTATGGCAAAATATAAGTGGCTCATTTACGATTGAAAAGATTTTGTTATAAAAATTTTTTAAAGCGTTTTCTATTAAGAGAAGGGACTGAAAAACGTGAGAACAATCAAACTAGGAAGCAGTAATTTAGAAGTGCCTGTTGTAGCGGTCGGCTGCATGCGTATTAACTCATTAGAAAAAAAGGATGCAGAACAATTTGTACAAACTGCTTTAGAACAAGGTGCTAACTTTTTTGATCACGCAGATATTTATGGTGGCGGAACTTGTGAAGAAATATTTGCAGAAGCTATTCATATGACTCCAAGCGTTCGTGAGAATATTATATTGCAATCCAAATGCGGTATTCGCAAAGGAATGTTTGACTTTTCAAAAGAACATATCTTAAACTCCGTTGATGGAATTCTAAGTAGACTGAAAACGGAATATTTGGATACACTTCTACTTCATCGTCCCGATGCTTTAGTTGAACCAGAGGAAGTTGCAGAAGCATTCGATATTCTTGAGCAATCAGGAAAAGTTCGTCATTTTGGCGTTTCAAACCAAAATCCAATGCAAATACAATTATTACAGAAATACGTAAAACAACCACTTGTAGCTAACCAATTGCAATTAAGCATTACAAACGCCAATATGATTTCAAATGGGGTCAATGTAAATATGGAGAATGATTCTGCTATTAACCGAGATGGCAGTATTTTAGACTTCTGTCGCTTAAATGATATTACAATCCAACCTTGGTCTCCATTCCAATATGGCTTCTTTGAAGGGGTATTCCTTGGAAACGAGAAATTCCCTGAATTAAATAAACAAATTGATGAAATTGCTGAAAAGTATCAAGTTAGCAATACAACCATTGCGATTGCGTGGTTATTGCGCCATCCTGCTAACATGCAACCAGTTATTGGAACAATGAATGTAGATCGTTTAATAGATTGTATAAAAGCAAGTGACGTTCATTTAACTAGAGAAGAGTGGTACAGTATTTATCGCTCAGCGGGAAATATTTTACCTTAATCCATTTCTTATTAATAGAATAAAATCGTATTTAATACTGCAAAAAAACCTGTCAACTACTCATAATTTTGAAAAGTTGACAGGTTTTTTTTATCGATTATCTACTTTCTCCGGGTACATATCATGGTTCATTAAACGATGTGCTGCCATCTCTTCAAATTTAGACCCAGGTTTTCCATAATTGCACCATGGGTCAATTGAAATTCCACCACGTGGAGTGAATTTTCCCCATACCTCAATATATCTTGGATCTAATAACTTAATTAAATCATTCATAATAATATTGACACAATCTTCATGAAAATCCCCATGATTACGGAAGCTAAATAAATATAATTTAAGCGATTTACTCTCTACTATTTTCTTATTTGGTATATACGAAATATACATCGTTGCAAAGTCAGGCTGTCCAGTTATTGGACATAGACTAGTAAACTCTGGACAATTAAATTTCACAAAATAATCTCGATCAGCGTGAAGATTATCTACTGACTCTAAAACTTCTGGTGCATAATCGCTTTTATATTGAGTGTTTTGATTTCCTAATAATGTTAAATCTGTTAATCCTTCTTCTTTCTTTCTTCCAGACATTTTAAAACTCCTCCTTGTATGGTGTTTCCCAACACTGCTTAAAAGAGAGGTATTTTACCTTACGTAGAAACTAGCTGAATAAAACAAAAAAAGCCATATCCTTTTTATGGACATGGCGTTGATTGCATGTATCCATAGTTTTTTATAGAGGGTATTTGCTATGAACCTCTCCCGTCTCAGTACGGGTATATCGTTTTTAACTATATAGAATTAGAAAAAATTCGTCAATTAGAAATTAATAGATTCCTCTTTTCTTAAGGCTTTACCTAAATTTTTTTGCGATAGGCAGCTTCAATAGTTCCAAATATAATTTTTCCTATTGAAAAACAATACTCTCATCGAAAGCTACCTACTTATGCTGAACTTCTATTGTTTCGATTCCTTCCTCTTCTATTTCAGCCTTTAAATCATCTTGTACCGTAACATCCGCCAGCTTTACTTTAGAGCGATAGGCAGAACGAACGACTACGTGGGATGCAACAGGTGAAGTTAGAAAAACAAAGAAAATCCCTAGAAATAAACGAATGCTAAACGTGCCCTCTATGATAAAAAAGACAAACGTTCCAACAAGAGTAAAAAGCACTCCCATAGTGGAGCTTTTAGATGCTGCATGCGATCTTGTATAAACATCTGGCAGTCTTATTAGTCCTAATGAGCTAAGAAAACAGAAGATAGCTCCAAACAATATTAGTAGAACTGCTATAAGCTCAATCGGATTGTTTTCGCTCAATGACTACACCTCTTTCAATATAACGTGCAAAAGCAATCGTTCCAATAAACGATAGAATCCCGATTAGCAGAATTACTTCAAAAAAGCCTGTATTTCGTAGTAACACAGAAAAGATAGCGACTCCTGCAATTAAATTAATCCCCAAACAATCTAGAGCCTGGATTCTGTCTGGAGCAGAGGGGCCTTTTACCAATCGAAAAACCGTTGCCACTATAGACAGAAGAAGTAATATTAAAGATCCAACCAATAAATTATCAATCATAACGAGTCACCCTCTTAATAGCCTTTTCAAATTTTTCTTTCGAACGAAAGATTGATTCCTTTTGAGCAGGTATATCCATTGCATGGATAAAAAACTTTTTATTATCAGAAGTCACCTCAACAACAACCGATCCAGGAGTTAAATTCATCAATAAAGCTAACAAGGAAACCTCCAGTTCCCCTTTTAATTCCGTCTCTAAGGAAAATATTCCTGGGGAAATATTAATCCTTGGCTTTGTTATTTGTTGGATGACTACTATACTCGATGTAAACAGTTGTTCAATAAAAACAACAAACAACCTAACCACTGCAAAAAATGTATCTAAATAAAATTTAGTTGGCATATAACGACGCAAGATAAAAAGAACGAGAATTCCAAATAAATACCCTGTAAAGAAGGTCAATACATTCCATGTGTCTTGCAAAAACATCCACACAACACCGATTAACAAGTTAATTAGTATTTGCATTGGCATGGTTATCACCCCTTTCCATCTATTAAATTACTCCTTTTATTTTCCATTCCCTAAAACTGCTTCTATATAATAAGAAGGATTCATTAACCCTTCGACTGCCATATCTACATATTCATGAATTCCTTCTGTACCGATTCCTAAAGCAATCGTCAAGGAAGTAAGCAGAGCAATTGGCAGCATTAATCCCTTTGTTGTCCCTTTTTCTTGTTCTAGAGTTAAATCGGTATATCCCCAAAATACGGACATAAATACTTTCATAATAGAGTAAAGAACAAATAAACTACTAATCAGTCCGAATGCACCTAGCCAATAATAGCCTGCAGTAAACGTCCCTTCTGTTATAAATATTTTTCCGAGAAAGCCACTTAAAGGAGGTATCCCGGATAAAGATAATGCTGCAATAAAGAACATCCAGCCTAATTGAGGATGCAAACGAATCAATCCATTCATATCATCTAATTTACTTGTTCCTGTTAGATGGATAATGGTTCCTCCTAATAAGAAAATAAGTGCTTTGATCACCATATCATGAATGAGATAATAGATAGAACCAGTCATCCCCGCTGTTGTGTAAGTAGCGACACCTGCTAAAATAAAGCCGACACCAATAACCACATTGTAGGTCATTACCTTATGAATATCTCTATAGGCAACCGCTCCGATTGCTCCAAGCGTCATCGTGATTGCAGCAAGGATACCGATTAATAAATGTGTAATTCGTACTTCATGATAAAAAATCAATGTAAATACTCGAATAATCGCATACATTCCAACCTTTGTTAACAGCGCAGCAAAAATAGCGGAAATAGCTGTCGGTGGAGCACTATAGGAACCAGGAAGCCAGAAAAATAAAAACAACCCAGCCTTTAAACTAAATACGACTAAAAATAAAATAGCTACTGTCGTCATTAATCCATCTTGCCCAACTTCGGCAATTCGGACAGACAAATGCGCAAAGTTTAACGTTCCTGTAATTGCATATAAATAAGCAATTGCCACTAGAAATAGAAAAGACGAGATAATATTAATCAAAATATATTTAATCGACTCTCTTAGCTGTCCCCTTGTTCCTCCTAATGAAATTAATACATAGGATGCCACAAGCATTACTTCAAAACAAACAAATAGATTAAAAATATCACCCGTTAAAAAGGATCCGTTTACCCCTGTTATTAAAACCAAAAACAGCGGATAAAAGTAATATTTTTCTCTTTGCTCACCAATTGAATGAAATGCGTATAATAAACAACAAAATCCAACTATGCTAGTAACGAAAACAAGAATCGCTGCAAACATATCTGCAACCATACTTACGCCAAACGGTGCCTCCCATCCCCCTAACTGAATGGACTGAATACCTTCTGCTTTAATTTGACAAATTAAAATAATCGTCACTATAAAAACAGAAATAATTGCTACTAGACTTAATATTCGATGAAGCGTAACTTTGTCTCTAAAAATCACCATGATCATCGCAAAAACGATAGGAAGGATGATCGGCAATATTACAATATTATTCATCCTCATTACCCCTCAATAGATCTGTATCATCGGTGCCAAGCACTTTATATGCTCGATAGCTTAGTACTAAAAACAAAGCAGTCGTTGCAAAGTTTATGACAATAGCTGTAAGCAGCAATGCTTGCGGTAAGGAATCAGCAAAAGTATGATCGGTTATTCCTAAAAGCGGAGGACCACCTTTATTCAATCCTCCCATTGTAATAATAAGCAAGTTTACACCGTGACCAAGAATAGACGTTCCTAAAATAATTCGTAATAATGTTTTTGTTAATATAAGATAAATTCCGATGGAAAATAATACTCCCACTAGAATAGACATTAATGTCTCCATTAGCGATCATCCCCAATCGTCATAATAATGGTTATCGCTGTACCGATAACGGCTAGAGCAACTCCAATATCAAAAATGACAGCCGTTGCTAATTCCGTTTTTCCGAAAATAGGCAATTCAAAGTATCCGAAAGCTTGGGTCAAAAACGATTCACCAAATGCCATTCCACCAACGCCTGTTAAAACGGCAATTAGCACACCTACCCCTGCTAACACTTTAAAATCGACAGGAATATTTTTTCGAACAGTTTCAATATCAAAAGTAAGAAATAGCAAAATAATGGCAGCAGCAAACGTAAGACCGCCAATAAATCCTCCACCTGGAAAATGATGTCCAGAGACAAAAAGATTTATCGCAAAGGTAAGGATAATAACGACAGCAACCTTTGTGACACTTCGAATGATAATATCATTTGGTTTCTTCATCTTTATCCCCTCCCACTAGCCTTACCTTTATTAATGTGTATACGCCTAAACCAGCAACGGTTAACACCAGAATCTCTAACATTGTATCGATTCCTCTGAAATCAACTAAAATAGCATTTACAATATTTTTAGCTCCTGCCAGCTTATAAGAATCTTCATAGTAGCTTGAAATGGACGCAAATAGATGGGTACCATTAGCAGAAAGAGCTACCATGGTAACAACTACTCCTACTCCTATAGAGATAATGGCATTGACCGCTTTAAAACGAATCCTGCTAATTTCCTTCTTCAATTGCGGCAAATGATAGAAACACAATAGGAATAAAACAGTGGTTACCGTTTCTACTACTAATTGAGTCAACGCCAAATCTGGAGCTCTAAAGAGAACAAAGAAAAAGGAAACAAGAAAACCAAGCGCTCCTACTGCTACAATCGATGTAATTCTTGACTTCGAGAAAAGAACAGTAACAGAACTTATAATCATTGCAATAACTATTCCAATATCAAAAATACTAATTGGTGAGTCGTGAGTCATATCGAAAGTAAACCCATTAAAAAGCACGAGGGAACCCCCGATTATCACAATGATGAATCCGAATATATAAACTAAATAATCACGAAGGAATCCCGTCATATAAAAATTGGTTATCGATTTAGCCAGTTTTTCGGTATATTCCAAAGTAAGATTATATAAATTGCTTAATGTTATAGCCTGTGGATAGAAACGATAAAGCTTATACCATTTTCTTAGTAGCAGATATAAGATAGTTCCTAATGCCACAACCCCAATGGTCATCCAAAGTTCTGTATTGAACCCATGGAAGGCACTTATTTTTTTTGATTCCACCGTATGTGCAAGAGACGGTAATACTGAAGCAAACGCTGGCTTTAATAAATATTTTGATACCACGTTTGGTATAAAGAAGAAAAGAACAACTAGTGTACCTAAGATAATCGGAGAGATTAATAATCCAATTGGCGCTTCATGCACCTCTTTATCTAATTTTGGTACTTTCTTTTTTCCTCTAAATGTTTTGAAAACTAAGATCATACAATAAATAAACGTAAAGACACTTGCAACCCAAGCAATAATTGGAAGGAAGATGCCGATATGCTGAAGATTGAATATTTCCATATGCGACGCATTCACTACAGCCGTAAAGAACATTTCTTTACTTAAGAAACCATTGAATGGCGGTAGACCAGCCATCGAAAAACCACCAATTACAGTAAGTGTAAAAGAAACTGGCATTAAATGAATTAACCCACCTAGCCTACGAAGATCTCGAGTGCCAGTTTCATGGTCAATAATTCCAACTACCATAAACAATGAACCTTTAAAGGTGGAATGGTTTACTAAGTGAAAAATCGCTGCAAAAATTGCCGTTGCATATAATGCTGACTCATCTACTCCTAAATCCTTATGCAATGCAGCAGAGCCAAGCCCCAGTAAGCTCATAATTAATCCTAATTGACTTATGGTGGAATATGCTAATAAAGCTTTTAAATCCGTCTGTTTCACGGCATTAAACGAGCCATATAACAAAGTGAAAATACCAATTCCTCCAACTAGCCAAAACCACTCTATTGTCCCACCGAAAATCGGTGTTAAACGAGCAACTAAATAAATGCCAGCTTTCACCATCGTCGCTGAGTGTAAATAAGCACTAATTGGCGTCGGTGCTTCCATGGCATCAGGAAGCCAAATACTAAACGGGAATTGAGCCGACTTCGTAAACGCTCCAAGTAAAATAAGAACCATAGCTGGTATGAATAATTTATGACTCTGGATAAGTTGGATGTTCGATAATGTCTCTCTAATACTTGTCGTATCTGCCATAATAGACATCATAATCAAGCCAGCTAACATGGCTAATCCACCAAAAACAGTAATTAGCATCGCTTTTTGCGCGCCATATCTTGAACGATCCCTTTCATACCAATAAGCAATTAGTAAAAAAGAGGATACACTAGTAATTTCCCAAAAAACATATAAAACAAAATAATTATCTGACACCACTAATCCAAGCATAGCTCCCATGAATAACAATAAATATACATAGAAGTTATGCAATGCTTCCCGTTGCTTTGATAAATAGAAGATAGAGTACAAAATGACTAACGTTCCTATCCCCGCAATCAATAATCCAAATACTAAACTTAGTCCATCTAAGTAAGTTGTAAAATTAATGTCGTAAGCAGGTATCCACTTGACTGTAGAAGTAAGCACTGCCCCCTTCGCTATTTTTGGGATGTACATTAACAGGAAAATGAAAATGGTTAATGGAACAATTAAGACAAACCATCCTGTATGAATTCGAGGTGTTAGCCTTTTATAGATGAAAGGTACGATTAGTGCAAACACAAATGGTAAAAATATCATAAAATGTAACCAAGTCATTTATTATCCCTCCTTTAATCGTGTTTATATTTTGGGCTATTTGCTTTCTAAAATGTATTAATAATGGAAACTATGTCTAACCTTACTATTAGTAAAAGAAACGGATAATATTTGTCATTTGGATAATTTCAGAAATGCATTGACTCATAAAGTACCATACGTTATAGTCATACATAGTTTATTATTAGTGGTGTAAATCATTCACATCTATTGAGGTGAAAAAAATTATGGTAAATGGAAAAGAACGCATGGATGAAAGTATTCTTGTCTGCGTTTATTACGGGCCTAACGGTGAACGTCTTATACAAAGAGGCTGTAAAATAGCGAATATGCTTGATTGTCCACTCTATATCTTAACGGTAGATCCGAAACCATTTGATGAGCTGGATGCAGAGAAATCAAATTATATTGCTAGATGGAAAGAATTAGCTGAACGTCACAGCGCCGATGCTTTTATCATTAAAGATAAGGAATCGAGGCCAATCTCTAAAGTAATTGCAGAAGTAGCTAGAGAAAAGAAAATCACACAAATTGTTCTCGGTCAAACAGCACAAAGTCGTTGGGAACAGATTGCTAAAGGCTCTATTATTAATTCCTTATTACGTGAAATCCCTTTTGTTGATCTTCATATTATTTCTGTTGCACGCTTTTTGAAAAACCCAGAAGGCCAATATGAAAAAGGTGTACGTGCATATCTAGTAAAAGAAGAAAAAGGATACCGTATCATCTTCAACCATTCAAAACATGTAGTGTATGAAGGCATTTTCTTTAAAGAACACGGTACAGACTTTAATAATGGCGTTTTTAAATTTATGAAAGATAAAGAAACATTGCAAGTGCAGGTACATGAGGATATTGTTAACGAATTAACAAATGTTGATATCGATACAAACGCTAGTAATGATGATGACTATTTATAAGTTTGCCTAATCTCCACCTAATTTGGTGGAGTTTTTTTTAAAGATTGACATCCACTTTAACTAGTCGCTTTTCTTGCTTTTTAATACCAATATATTTTAACGTTTCAGACCGGGAAGTATGACTATATACATTCATCAGTAAGGAAATCGCAATCCCTTTTCGATACGCATGATAGCCAAATGTTTTCCTCAACGTATGCGTGCCAATTTTCCCAGGAATTCCGACTAGCTTTGCCGCCTTATTAATAATCCGATATGCTTGCTGCCGGGTAATAGGTTGATTATTTTTCTGTGACTTAAAAAGATACTCATCCTCTTCGAATTCACGTTCCTCCATATATTTCTCTAACTCCGTATGCACTTTACCGTTTAAATAATATGCCTTTACTTCATCAGCATCATGAAGATACAAAAACTCTTTAATTCCAGATTCATCTTTTACATCCCGAACCTTCAATGCGAGTAAATCACTTACTCTTATCCCCGTATTAATACCTAACACAAAAAGCAGCAAATCTCTTTGTGATTGTTTACGCAATACGTCTTTAATCGCATTAATACTTTCGATTTCTTTTATAGGATCGACATATTCCATCGGTTTGCCTCCTAATAATGTTACATAACTTTATGTTATCATCATTTAAGTAACATTACAACGAATAATTGTTATCTAATATTTTATACTTTTGTAGTATGCTTCTTTTGTTTTGGAAATAGTCTATTGAAGACGTTTCTTGGGAAAATGATTTTAGCTGCTGTAGGAAAGGCGGTACGGGTTCTCTGTTACCTTAGCACTCGCTTTTTCATCTAATCGGGTTTAGGCACGAGCTCTCTGTTACCTTCGTTCTCTTTTTTCATCCAGTCGGGCTCAGACACAGGCTCTCTGTTACCTTGGCACTCGCTTTTTCATCCAATCGGTCTCAGATACAGGCTCTCTGTTACCTTCAAGCTCTTTTTTTCATCCAGTCGGGCTCAGACACAGGCTCTCTGTTACCTTCAAGCTCTTTTTTTCATCCAATCGGGCTTAGACACGAGCTCTCTGTTACCTTCAAGCTCTTTTTTTCATCCAATCGGGCTTAGACACGAGCTCTCTGTTACCTTGGCACTCGCTTTTCCATCCAATCGGGCTCAGATACAGGCTCTCTGTTACCTTCAAGCTCTTTTTTCCATCCAATCGGGTTTAGATACGAGCTCTCTGTTACCTTCAAGCTCTTTTTTCCATCCAATCAGGCTTAGACACGAGCTCTCTGTTACCTTCAAGCTCTTTTTTCCATCCAATCAGGCTTAGACACGAGCTCTCTGTTACCTTGGCACTCGCTTTTCCATCCAATCGGGCTCAGATACAGGCTCTCTGTTACCTTTTTTCCTTCCCTTTCTATAAAATAGGCTTTGATACTATTTTATTTTTCCTTTTACTTATCGAATCCTGTGAATCAACTCTCACATAAATAAAAGCAGTAAATGTCTCCCATCTACTGCCGTTTCTAACAATTAATAATTATGCTTCTCCATCCATTCTGCTCCCGTTTCCATATCTCTCACTTTATACGTATTCCCCGCCACTTCATCGTCTCCTAGTATAACCACCTTTTTAGCGCCTTCTTTATTTGCTTTTTCTAGAGCTTTCGCCAGTTTTTTCTTTCCTAACTCGAGCTCTACTTTAAATCCTTTGTCACGAAGTGTTTTCGCAACTAAAAAAGCTTCCAACGGTCTACCAATCGGAATAATATAGTAATCCAGCTTTGCATCTTCTATCTCAATTTTTTCTAACAAAAGAGCAGATAATATAACATCCAATCCAAAAGAAATGCCAACCGTTGCATATGTTTGCTGGGAACCGATTAAGCCGCCTATCGCATTGTCATATCTGCCTCCACTACCTATGCTCGACTTTATTTTCTTATCAGTTAAGAAAATTTCGTAGATTGTTCCTGTATAAATTTCAAGATCTCTTGCAAGAAATGGGTTAAACACGCAATATTGCTCCAGTCCTAGTCTCTTTATATAGGATTGTAATTCGTAATATTCTTCCAGCCCTTGTTTGATGGAATCTTCATTTTCTGCCAGCTGTTGATAGTACTCTATTATGCCAGTTAAATCCTTTTGTAAAAAAGTATCAATAACCTCTATTACTGTTTGTTCTAATCCAGCATCTCTTAGTTCTTCCTTTATTTTATCTTTACTAATTTTTTCGATTTTATCTAATATCAAAATCACGCGATTAATCATTTGCTCCGTGATATTCAACTGACGAAGGAATCCAACTAATAATTTCCGATTATTGTATTGAATCTTTACTCCCATCTTTAATTTCGCAAAAATATCCAAAGCCATCATCATCAGCTCTGCTTCTGCCATTTGCGATGGAACGCCTACAATATCCACATCGCACTGTGTAAACTCTCGATATCTACCAGTTTTAATCGGACCATCTCGAAAAACTTTGCCAATTTCGTAGCGTTTAAAGGGCATTTTTAACGTTGGGTTCATCGCCACAACCTTCGCAAAGGGAATCGTTAAATCATAGCGCAATGCCAGTTCCCTTTTGCCCCGATCAGAAAGTGTATACATTTCTTCTAAAATTTCTGCTCCACCTGCATATTTAGAAGCAAGCAATTTTTGATAATTTAAGATAGGTGTCTCAATCGGTTTACAGCCATACTGAATAAATACGTCTTCAATTGTTCTACGAATATTTCTTCTAATTTCTTCCTCTCGCGGCAAATAATCCAGCGTTCCTTTTACATTTTGATAATTCATCTTCTTCATTTTTTCTTTCCTCCTGTTTAAAATAAAATAAAAAACCGCCCTTGATTTAAGTAGTAAAACTTAATCAAATGCGGTTTCATGAGAAATAGTCTTCCTATGTACGATTTTTTATCGAAATAGCAAGACTACCTTTTATGATGATGTAATTGTGAAAGGTTGATGCTGTGCGTACGTTTAACCATTTCAATCACCTCTTATTTTCCAAATACTTTAACATATTCGAAATTGGAAAACAATAACTAATTGTAATATTTTTCTTTTTACCACCTCTCACAGTCAGTCATCTATGATTATGGTACACTAGGTTAAATTAAACTTATTTGTAGTAGGTGATTAAAAATGATAAAAGAAGTCTGCGTAGAAAACTTTACGCTCGTCCCTAGTGCTATTCAAAAGGGAGCCGATCGAATTGAGCTCTGCGATAATCTATCGGTAGGAGGAACAACTGTCAGTTATGGTGTTGCTGCAAAGACCATTTCCTATTGTCGAAAAACCAATACAAAGGTGATGGCCATCGTTCGTCCAAGAGGCGGGAACTTTATTTATAACGAAAATGAAGTGGATATTATGTGCCAAGATATTCATCTTTTTAAACAGCTGGGCGTTAACGGCGTCGTTATAGGTTGTTTGAATAAAGATAACTGGATTGATGAAGGGGCAATGGAAAAGTGTTTGACTGCTGCTTCTGGTATGGAAATTACCTTTCATATGGCCTTTGATCATATTGCACCTGAGCTAAAGCACCAAGCAATCGACTGGCTCGTTACCCATCGAGTGAGCAGGATTTTAACACATGGCGGCCCCCTTTCAACTAGAATAGAAGACAATATTTCTACTCTAAAGAGTTATATCGAATATGCCTCAGGAAAAATTATCATTGTTCCTGGTGGGGGAATTACCAAAGCAAACTTTCCTTTCCTATCCCCCAAATTAGGAATAAAGGAAGCACATGGAACGAGGATTGTTGGGGATTTATAAACCGTTATTAAACAGCACACTCTTACATCTTGAAAACACGTAAAGGGACTATCCCTAATTGGACAGTCCCTTCCTCTAATTATTCTCTTTATTATAATTCTCATCAAACCATTTTAATACATTCTGAATGGTTTGATCCCAAAATGCCCAATTATGATCACCTGGCATTTCAATATAATGAAAATCTTCTATTTTTTCTTTCGCTTTCTCTCTAAACTTTAGATTATCTTGATAAAGAAAATCTTCTGTACCACAGATTTGGAGCATAGCTATCTCATTGTTATTATCAAAGTTCTGTAATAAGTGAAATAAATCATTCTTACTTCCTTTCAATTCATTAATGGAACCAAAAATATTAGCAAACTCTTTATCTCTATTTCTATCCCTTTTCCACAGTTCTACAACGTCCATTGCCCCGGATAAGGAAGCAAAGCTATTAAACCGATTCGGATAAGTTAGAGCCAATTTTGTTGCACCATACCCTCCCATTGATAGGCCAGCCACAAAACTTGCTTCTTTCTGATCCGAAATGCGAAACCATTTTCTAACTAACGCTGGTAGTTCTTCTGATAAAAACGTCCAATAGCGATTCCCGTGAACCATATCTGTGTAATAGCTTAAGTCTACTTGTGGCATCACGATTGCAAATTCATAGTCTGACGCATATCTTTCAAGTGATGTGGCTGTCAACCACGCTTCATCATTATCAGACCAACCATGCAACAGATAGATAACTGGAATAGGGGTACTATTTTCTTTATCTGGAAGATATATATTCATAGAAGTTACTTTTCCTAAAACATCAGAACGAAAATTCACTTTGGAAATAGCCATTTTATACACCTACTTTTTATTAGAGATAAAAGATTTTCCTTCTATAAAAGTTGTGATAATTGATTCATCCTCTACTTCTTCATTATTGATCAGCTGAACTACCTTTTCAGCTGCAACCATTCCCCAACGATGCTTAGAATAAGATATCGTTGCTAATGACGGATTTAAAAAGGAGCCGATTTCTATATTATCAAATCCAATAAGGGAAATATCTGTACCTATTTCTCTATCTGTATTTCTAAAATATTTATAAATCCCCACAGCCATTTCATCATTAAATGAAAAAATAGTAACAGGTGGACCTGTCATCTTCGAATGAATAATTTCTGCCGCTGCATATCCTGATTCCTCTGTAAATGCAGATGGGATAACCTCATACTTTACTCCATAGCGAGCTAATTCACGTTCACTCGCTTCCAACCTTTGGCAGCTATCAAATGCTTCCTCAGGTCCAGTTACTAAATAAACCTTTTCAGGATTACTGGAAATGATCTTTTCCATCGCTAATGTCGCTCCGCCTTTGTTATCTAAGAGCACTTTTCTCACATTGGGGCAACTAATTTCCCGATCCAGCACGACTAGAGAATGACCTCTATTAGCAAATTGAATAATTTCTTCCGTGCTAAAGGTCCAATCTAATATAATCCCACCATCTACCATTCTCTCAGGAAGAAAAAGATGAGACTTTTGCCCACTACAAACAATCATGTCGTAATTGTAATGGGCAAGACCTTTTTTAATCCCTTCTAGTAACTCTCCATAAAAGCTTCCACCATAATCAGCCAGATAGACTGCTATAATTTTCGTTTCCTGCTTTTTCAATGTTCTCGCTGCCATATTAGGAATATAATTGAGTTCATTTGCAATAGCAGTTATTCTTGCACGAGTGGCTTCCGTTACCTTGGGACTGCCATTTAGTGCATAGGATACGGTAGAAATAGAAACTCCAGCTGCCTTAGCTATATCTTTAATCCCTACCATTGCCTTCACTCCTTCCTACTAGCAGTATATTTCTAATATATTTTCTTCTTGTAAGTGCTGCTTGATTACTTCTTTATCTAAGCATATTCCACCGATTCGATAAAGATTAGCTTCAAACTTACTTTCTACTACATTTCCATTGAAAATTACCTGTTTCTCTTCCTGTCCTAAATGATACTTAATTTTCACAGGCTTATCTAATAATTTAAACTCTACGATTAATCCATTTAATCTCTCAGGTAAAACCGGATCAATAATAAATGTATTCGCCGTTTGACGTATTCCTAATACATTGCTTATCAACTGATTTATATAGATTCCTGGTCCGCTGGAGTAAATACGCCATCCCCCTTTTACAGGAACATCGCCATTTTTAAGTTTATCAAAATTAGCCTGTGCTTCATACCTTGTTTTGAAATCGCCATCAGAACTGCTGAAATACACATTACTCTGACGAATAGCAGCATTTCCCACGCGATTTTTGATGCCAATTGGATTAATTGTATTTAATCCTTTCCATGTTTCTTCGGCCTTTCCTAACTTCGCCATTGCCTCTGTAAAGCGGATATGAGCATGTACATACTGTAATCCGATTTCTCTTCCAAAATTAGCAGCCTGTTCTGCACGTTTAAAGTTTGTGCTTACCCCACCTTTATAGAATGCAGGACGATTCATTAAACGCACACCATCTGGAAAATATAAATTTTCTTTAATAATTTGATAATGATGCTCCGCAATCTCAGGTGTGATTAGTTCTGCAATCATACTTCTCGTCATAGGCAGTAATCGGTATTGAATATTTGTTTTTTCATCTTCTGGATGTATCATTAATTCCACATTATTAGAGTCTTCCATATAGACAAATCCAGGAATCGTATCTGTGCTTAATATAAATCGATTAAAATCATCCTTGATATTTTTCACTAAATCAAAAAGATATTCTGCATACTGCTCATCATATCCTTCTAACACATTTGCTAAATTACGTAATGTCTGGTAAGTAAGAGCAACAGTCCAGCTACTAGCCATGTTTTTTTTCAATCTGCTATCATACGGCTGCAATGTATCGTCCCAATCTCCATCCCCGTAGCATGATAAAAAAGTATTCGGCAGAAAATTCGTTTCAATATAATGAATTTGTTTCTTTATATGATCCAATAATGGGTATAAATCCTTTGTCTTCCCAAAAGTAGTTCGGTCCGTAAATGGAATAAGTTCCTCCAATATACTGGTATCCCCGGTGAATGATAAATAATCTCCTATAACCTTTAATGGCCATACAATTACATCACCATGACTTTCATCTGCCTTAATCTTTTCAAAGCGATCAAACATAAACCACTGTGGCCAATTTCCATCATTTTCGAATTGGTTTGCATATACCTTTTTCAAAATTTCACGAACAATCTCCGGACGATTAACAGCAAAGAAATATTCAACCGGCCCTTGGGATACATCTCTTGTTCCCCATGCCGCACCGCCATACTGTTCTAATCCGTGTGGAGATAAATAATGAACTAGCATATTATGAGAATACCATCTACTAAGCAGGTTCATTCTTTCTATTTCTTCTTGGATCTGTGGATTTTCATGCTTCATTTGAAAACCATTTATCAATTCATCCAGATAACGTTCATAGCTTTCCGTCTCTTGAACCTCGCTCTTTAGATGATGTTGATAGTTTTCTTTATTCAAATTCCCTTGAATAGTAAGGTTTACTGTATGCTCTTGATTTACTTCTAACATGACTAGCGGAAAGTTAGATGACTCCTTAGAAGAAACAAAGACCCTTTCATCTTTTAACGTAAAAGGTTGTTCTACATGTACATGATACGTTAATTCTGGATATCCTTGACCAACAGTAGAATTAGATGTGCCATTAAACGTGATGACTTGATTTAATTCACTCCATTTAAATGGAACTGAATCTTCCCCATCATTCATTAAAATATGATTGCTAATGATAAAATCATATTTTTTTCCTCTTTTACTCTCAACGATGAGTTTAATCTCGTGGTCTTCCACGGAAGTATAGTTTGTCACGACAATTAAGTCATCTGCAAGCTTGTAATACCATTTAGCAACATTAAAGCCCATTTCAAAAGCAGATGGCATCGCCAATAACTGCCATTGATCCTTTACTTTCATATAAATACGCTGACCAGATTTCTTCATTATATTAAGGGAATTTCTATTATTACTCATCATTTTGTTCATCGATGTGTTCCCAAGAACAATTTGCGAGTTAAAAATACCGTACATATAGACAGTTGTTGCCATTATCGGTTTTTCTACTACCAAATCAGTCCCACTTAATAGAATATGTCCGTGTGGTCTTTCCATTTGAAGTTCCTTTTCCTTCAACACAACATGATGCTTTTTATTCGTGAAAAAGGACAAAAGCTTTTGATCTACTATCTCTTCTTCTACTTTATCACCAAATAAATCTTCTACTTCTTCAGCTGTCAATACTTCTGTTTGTACAACTTGATTAGCAACATTAACGATTTTATCCACTGAATTTGCAACCGGTTCTGATTTGTCTACTTCTGCCCAAATAGCTTCTATTTGTTGATTAGTGAAATATGGTTTTTCTATAGCTGTTGGATGATCATCTAAGACAGAACCATAAAAAATGATTGATTGTTTTTCTTGTACTTTTAGTTTCTCTGTTTGTAAGGAAACATACGCCATTTCATATTGATATACCTCCGTTGGTAAGGTTTCCTTTTGTAACGCCTCTGGAATATTAGTTTCTTTGTAAGACTTGCCAAAAAATTGATACCCATCTGTACTAAATCCGATTGTTTTTTGTAAACAACCTTGCTGAAGATAAGGAAACTTCTTCCCTTGTGGCTGATTTTGTCTTGAAGAGATTGTATATCCGTTCTGTGTATCGATTTGATGATCAATATATTGAGACACATAGGCCTCATTTGATTGAACTGCTCCTTTTCCAGCAATTCCAACATCTTGCCCATATAATAAATCAACTGTTTGATTCCCTTGTAAAGTAACTTCCCAAAACCATACATCATGTGAAGTTAACAAAAACTTAACTTCATAGGATACTCCTTCAAAACTGCCGGTCCAAATTAATCCATGTTCCCCTACTGATAGTTGGCTATCTGATTGGACACCAAGTAATGGAGTAGACAGAATTTCCCCTTCTTTAAACACACGTAAATAAATTTGATTGGCGCTACCATCTAATAGATTTCCGATAAGTTGGTTAACCATTATGTCCTTATGACGGATTTCATATATATCTCCACTTGGAAGAAAAGTAAAAGTTGTATCATTCCTATTCAAAGTCATTGTTTGAGTATTCATGTCTTCATTCCTATCCTCTTATCTTTTTTAATTCAAAACTTTTCGATTGAAGTTCTATGCTGTTTGGTCCGACCATCACTTCAAAATCGCCAGCATCAGTAGAGAATGTCATATTTCTATGTGTATACCGAAGCTGTTCCTCAGAAATAGTAAATGTTACTACTTGCTTTTCTCCACTTGCTAATTGAACTTGCTTGAAGTCTTTTAATTCCTTAACCGGACGAACCACTTCACCGACTAGATCTCGAATATAAAGCTGGACTGTTTCTGTGACAGGATATTCTCCTCTATTCTCCACTTCCACTGTAACAGTTATGGTTTCTTCTTCTGATATAGTCTCTTTATCCAACTGTAAATTATGATAAAAAACCTCACTATAACTTAATCCGTAACCAAATGGATAACGTGCATAATTAGAGACATCTAAGTACTTGGAAACGTATTTTTCCTCTGGACTTTCTTCATATGGACGACCCGTATTATCTACATTGTAGTAAATCGGTACTTGCCCAACATTTTCCGGAAAACTCATGCTCAAACGCCCACTTGGATTTACATCTCCATATAAAATGTCACTTAGTGCATTTCCACCTTCTGTGCCAGGAAACCATGCTTCTACAATGGCAGCTGCTCCATCTAATTCACTAATATCTAATGGACGGCCATTGTACAATGTAACGATAATTGGTTTTCCAGTATCCTTTAATAGTTGGAATAAGCGTATCTGCTCTTTTGGCAAACGAATATCACTTCGACTAGCAGCTTCTCCACTCATCCATTCTTGTTCACCTAAAGCTAGCACTACAACTTCTGCATGTTCTGCAGCCTTTAATGTACTAGAAATCATATCTTCTGATAATTCAAAGTAGTCACATGGCACTTCAGCAGGAATAATATGAGCAGATTTCTCTTGCATGCCCTCTAATAAGGAAATAGCTTCATCCATTTTTCCTTGCCATGACCATGCCCCCAAAATATCCTGTGAGTCTGATCCTGGTCCCACAACTGCCACTTTTTGATTCGTCGATAATGGTAAAACACCATTGTTTTCTAGTAATACAATCGATTTTGCAGCAATTTCTCTTGCAGCTTTTCTATGCGCTTCTGATAGAATTACTTCTTTCTCGCGCTCTATATCCGCTCCACGATGGGGATTTTCAAATAAGCCTAAATCATTTTTCAATTCTAAAATTCTTAGAACAGCTTCATTTAACAGTTTTTCTTCTACTGTTCCCTCAACTATTAACTCTTTTAAATAATGAGCGTAACAAGTGGTCATCATTTCGATATCGACCCCTGCCTTTATAGCAAGCTCTGCAGCCTTTTTTTCATCTCCAGCTACACCATGAGCAATTAGTTCTTTTACCGCTCCCCAATCAGAAATAACTACTCCATCAAAGCCAAACTGTTCTCTTAGCACCTTTCTAAAAAGCCATTCGTTGCCCGTTGCTGGAATTCCATCTACTGTATTAAAGGAGGTCATTACTAATTTCGCTCCCGCTTCAAGCGCCGCTTTATAGCCCGGTAAATAATTCTCCCTTAATTGCCGCTCAGACATATCTACCGTATTGTAATCTCTCCCACCCGCAGGAGCACCATATGCTGCAAAGTGTTTAACACAAGCTGCTAGTCGATCTGTATCCTGTTTCAAATCTTCACCTTGGTAGCCACGTACAAGTGCTTTAGCAAATTCAGCATTTAAATGAGCATCTTCTCCCGTTGATTCCATTACTCTTCCCCATCTTGGGTCACGTACTAAATCAACCATTGGCGAAAAAGTAACATGCAAACCTGATACACTTGCTTCTAATCCAGAAATTTGCGCCATTTTTTCTGCAGCTTCCACATTCCATGAGCTACCTAATCCTAAAGGAATAGGGAAAATCGTTCGGAAGCCATGAATAATATCCGCCATCATTAACGTTGGAATACCTAAACGGTGATTATTCATGTATTCTTTTTGGACACGAATCGCTTCCTCGGCCCCTGATAATCCTAATGTAGATCCAGCCTGTTTAATGTTTTCTTCTGTTAACCCTAAATCTGTTAATGGCCCAGTCATTTCTTCACTATTTTTTGTGTAAAAATCGGCTGAAAGTTGTAGTAGCTGATCTATTTTTTCTTCCACTGTCATTTCGTCCACTAATGTAACTAACTCTTCTTTTCTCATTTACATGCTCCTTACTTTAATCCTGATACATTAAATCCTTGCAGGATGTATTTTTGGAAAATCATGAATACAATAATGATTGGAATAATCATAAAAGTTGAACCTGCCATTTGTAAGGCATAGTTACTTGCGTATTGTCCTTTTAAAAGTTGTAAACCAACGGATAAAGTGTAATATTTCTCATCGTTCGCCATAATTAACGGCCATAAGAAGGAGTTCCATGCACCAATAAAAGTCAATATTCCTTGCACTGCAATAACCGGACGTGAAACGGGCATTATTATCTTCCAAAATATTTTCCATTCACTAGCACCATCTAACCGAGCTGCTTCTAATAATTCATTCGATATAGTTGACATAAATTGACGGAATAAGAAGATTGCAAAGGCTCCAACTAATCCTGGAAGAACAATTCCTGCCATCGTATTCGTTAAGCCCATTGCATTTAAGATCAAATAAACTGGTATCATCGTAACTTGTCCAGGTATCATCATCGTTGCAAGCACTAAATAAAAGAGAATATTCTTTCCTTTGAAGTTATATTTTGCAAAGCCATATCCTGCCATGGCGTTTAAAATTAATCCACCAAATGAGCATAGAACGATAATTAACGTGTTTTTTAAATACACTGCAAAGTTAAACGCCAAAAACAGTTCTTTAAAATTATCTAATGTAAACTCCTGTGGCCAAATTGTTGGAGGAAACTGCATGATTTCCGCATCTGTTTTTAACGAAGATAGGATCATCCATAAAAATGGAAGGACCATAAAAAATCCGCCAACAGTAAGAATAATTCCAACAATCCACTTTGAAGTTCTCGTTTGTTTTTGAGATGTATTCATAGCTTTTTCCTCCTATATTGATTCTTCGTCACTCTTACGCTGAATCCGGAATTGAATCAATGTAACAATAATAATGGCAATAAATAAAATAAATGATCCTGCTGCGGCATAACCAAACTTACTAAATTGGAACCCGTTCCGATAAATAAATAGAGCAACAGAAGTAGTACTATCTAGAGGTCCACCATTAGTCATGATAAATGGTTCTTCGAAGAACTGTAGCCAGCCAATCATCGTAGTAATGGTTACAAAGAAAGTCGCAAACTTAAGCATCGGTATGGTAATTTGAAATAATTGTTGGCGTCGGTTAGCCCCATCTAAGGAAGCAGCCTCATAATATTCCTTTGGAATACCTTGAAGAGCTGCTAAAAAGATAATCATATTCGTACCAATCGCTCTCCATAGTGCAAGAATAATTAATGAAATTTTTGCCACAGTCGGATCTTGCAGCCATGGAACTGGTGAAACATTGATAAGAGACAGTAAATAGTTTAAAAAACCAAAGCTAGGGTTATAAAGATAACTCCAAACCACAGCCACAGCTACCACATTTGTGATAGATGGCGTATAAAAAATTAAGCGGAAAAATTGAAATATCTTATTTTCACCAAAGTTAATCATGACAGCAATCCCTAAAGAACAAGCGATAACTAAAGGTACACCAATAATTACATAAAATAGGGTATTTCCAATTGATTTAAGAAAAACTGGATCTGTTAAAATTTCCTTATAATTACTTAGTCCGACAAAATTTATCTGTGACCAATCCGCTAATCCAACTAGACTAATATCTGTAAAGCTAATAAAAAAGGCTACTACAATTGGAATTAAGGAAAACAACATTAGCAAGAGCAATGCAGGAGTTATAAATAAGTACGGGGCTCTTTTACTAGTAAAGTTTCTCAATTTTAAAGCACTTCCTTTACTTTAAATAGAAAGGGAGTATCTCCTAGAAGGAAGATTCTATTTTTCTACCGATTCGATCAGGGTTCTGACCGAATCGGTAGTATTCAGATAGCCTCTTCGATGTTTGAGATACTCCTCTCTGCTCGTTTATTTGCTTAAAACTTTTTCTGTTTCCGTGTTAAACGCATCTAGTTCTGATTGCACGTCTTCTCCACCGAGATAAATTTTCTCAAAATGCTTCAGATAGTTTTGCGCAATTTCTTCAAATTCAGGAATTAACGGCATTGGACGAGAATTTTCCATTTGCTGTCCAAATACTTCATATAATGGATCTCCAGCTAGCTTTTCATCATTCCATGCTTCTTTTACTGTTGGCATTGCATTCGTTAATTCTAACCATTTTAATTGATTTTCCTTCTTCACCATAAAATCAATAAACTGTGCCGCTTGATCTTTTTTCTTTGAATGTTCAAAGATTGTTAAGTTAGAACCACCAAGACTTGAAAAATTATTATCTTTACCAGAAGGAAGAACCGCAGTTGCCCATTTACCTTCTATATCTGGCACTGTTTCATTAACCGCTTTCACCATCCACGGACCACTAATAAACATTGGCACAATAGCATCCCCTGAGAACGTTTGCGAAACATCCATACCTAAATCCTGTTTAGGTGCATAGCCTTTTTGAATCATATCATTTAAATACGTAACCGCTTCAACAAATGGTGCCTCGTTAAATAGTGGTTTTCCGTCATTAGTCAATACCTGAGAGCCGTTTTGACGCGCAAACATAAAGCCTAGCGTCTGTTCCTTCGAGTCAACATTTAGTCCATACATGTTGTCTCCTCGTTCGGATAATTTTTTTGCTGCATCTTCAAGTTCTTCCCATGTTTTAGGTGCCTCTTTATATCCAACAGATTCTAAGATATCTGTACGATAGAATAAAACTCTCGTTTCTGCTGCCCATGGAATTGCATAATATTTATCATCAAACTTTGTTGTTTCTACTGAACCTTCAAAGAAGTTATCCGGGTTTAAATTATCGTATTTCTCGATATATTCACCCATATCTGCCAATGCTCCAGCAGCTTGAAATTCTGGCATCCAAGTAGTACCCATTTGAAGTACATCCGGGCCTTGTTTTGAAGCAACCGCCGTTAGTAATTTATCATGAGCACTAGCCCAAGGAATCGCTTGAATTTTAACTTCAATGCCAGTTTCTTTTGTAAATTCCTCTGCCATTTTTGGAAGTTGTTTTACTTCATCTCCCATTCCCCAAACTGTCAGTACTTCTGAGTTACTAGCATCATTTTTACTATCAGAACATCCCGCCATTAATCCAACTGCAAGTAATGCTGTGGTTCCTAGCAATGCAAATTTCTTTTTGAAATTCATATTTGTTTCCTCCATTTTTTGATGAAAATTTTATAGAAACGTTTCGATATAAGTAAGTATATATCACCGATTTATATCTTGCAAGCGTTTTCTACCCTATTTTTTTATATAAAATTGTAGAAACGTTTCACAAATAAAAAAGAATGTCTCTACAATATTTAGGATACAAATATTGTAGAGACATTCTAATTTTAGCTAACTTATCCTCTAAAAAAATCCTTCAACACTTGGAAATCCTCTCTTACATCTATCTTGTTAGGCTCAGCACTTTGCAATCTTTCCATAATCGCTGGTATCTCTTTTACATCTTTGTTATCGGTATATTCAATGAATGATAATTCATGTAGCCAATCATTATAGGAATGCTTTGCTTTTCCATAGCTGTTTCCAAATACTAGACAAGGCGTCTTCGTTATAATAGAAAAAATCATTGCGTGCAGGCGGTCTGTAATGATTAGTTTTTTTGAGCCAATTTTATCAAGCATTTTTAAAAACTGGTCTTCTCGGTCCGCATAATCAATCACATCCACCTCTGAAAGAACCGTATCTGTTCTCTCCACAGAATTATCTTTTCCCACTAAGTCCATTAAATCAGATACGAAGCTTTCCTCTGTTACTTTTTCCTTGTCCGCTCTTAAAACAAACAATACCCCGTCCCTTTCAAGGTTCCTTGGCTCAATGGAAAGAGATAGCACCATATCTGGTGTGTACAGTACATTCGCTTGAAAAGTATCCTTTAAGATTGCTAAGGTTTGATTCTCTCTTGCTACTAAGGTGAGGTTAGGATTCTTGTTATATGCGTCCTGGCTTTTTTTCTTCTCTGCTTGTCCTTCCTCTGTATCTTCAAAAAAGGCAGATTGCGGGAATACAATCGTTCGATAATCTTTAAATGACTCGATTACCTTTCTGCGATCCTCCTCGATATCCACATACAGACTTCCTAAATTCCCTCCACCTGTAAAACAAACAACATCATCTGCTTTAATAATCTTTTTAACTAGCTCGATTCCTTCCTCTGTTGCATAATCCATAATTTCAATATATTCATAGTATGGAAAGCAATTTTTAATGAATTTCTCTTCCGCATACGCTATTGCCTGATCCCCAATATTCGTATAACTTGGAGAGCCAAATAGAAATACTTTTCTTTTATTATTAAATAACGCTTCCTGATTTACATTAGGAGCAATTCCTTTTACTATATTAAACTCTTTTCTTGCTTGATTTAACATAATGCCATTCCTCCTTCGATAGATCTTGTGGTTTTACTGTCATGTACCCAAAATTAGTAGTATTTATTCCCAAAGAAATTACTTTCTCGCTTACTTCTTCTGTTTCCACGCCATAAGAATCGCCTTTCCATCACTTGGCGCATTTTCTCCATAATCAAAAGGAAGTAGTGCAAAGAAGATATAATATAGAGAGAAATACGCAAACTGATAAAAAAAGGAGCTTCTAGGTAGAACTTCCTGCATGATTAATAAATTTATTACCAAAACGGATAATAGGTTAAATAAACTTCCTCCACCATGAATTAAAATCTGTTGCCATCTCTTTTTTTCCTCAATTCCTTTATAATAGCAAGTTGCATCTATAAAATAGAACAAGTGAATATGGATGGGACCAATACCAAATATCTCATTCCCCTTTCCAACGATTAAATCACCCTTTCCGCCAAACAGCCAAACAAAAAAATGATGTCCAGTAGCATGAATTAAGCTGACAATAGGTAATATAACGAAAAAGGCCCATGCGAATGTATCAAGATCGCTTAGAGAAAACATCCTCATCCTCCCTTCTTCCTATTAAGATGAACGGTTCAAGTATGACTAGTTTGCTGAAAAAAATTAGATATAGTTAAGATACCTCCACTCCCTATGGCTGAATCCTTTATGCGAAATTTGATAGATATTGGTAATATTTTTATATATAATTAATTTATCAGAAAATTCTATTTCGAAGGGAGAACCATCTTGATACAAAAAATTGGCCAAATCGGTGTAACTGTAAAGAATTTAGTAGATGCTATTCACTTTTATAAAGAAAAACTTGGTCTTACCCTTTTATTCCAAACAGATAATATGGCTTTTTTGGATTGCAATGGTTTGCGTATACTCCTGTCTCTGCCGGAAAGTATGGAATTTAATCACCAGAGCTCAACGATTTATTTTCAAGTGGAGAATATAACAGCTGCTTATGAGAAATTAAAGAAGAATGAAGTGGAGGTTGTAAGCGAACCACACCTTGTAGCTAAGCTGGACTCTACCGAAACATGGATGGTCTTCTTCCGTGATTCCGAGGGAAATATGCATGCGTTAATGAGTGAAATAGAGGCTGCCTGATTAGGTAGATTTTTTTGTTTGTACTTTTTAGGTTAGGTTAATGAACTGCTTTTTTCCTTGTGCTTTGGTTTTTCAGCTTTCATTGATGGATAATCCTATTGTTATGCAAAGCTTCTATTAAATAAGCAAACCCATGCAAAAAGAAATATAATTCTCTATTAAATAAAATAAGCCTCCCCGTTTCACGTGAAACAAGGAGGCTTTAACGCTGTATTTATATTTCCTAGAAAATATTCTTGATTCTCCTATTTCTAAACTAAAAACGCAAAAAACTTTATGATAGGAGCTAACACTTTTATAGCTATTTTCTTCCAAAATACCACATCTGCTTGCTCTACATTTTCTTTCGCTTTATAGCCTCCACCTTCTAAAACCTGAAGACTATGATTATCAACTGTTTTATTTAGTTCCTTCTGCAGAAAGTGTGCAAAGTCTTCACTATCAATTAAAAGCATTGTTTCTGTATTTAAGAAAGTACTTCTTGCATCTACATTGTAGGAACCAATTAAACTAATTTTCCCATCAAAAATATATGTTTTTCCATGAAGAGACTCTGTTTTTTTCTGATATTCAAATAATTCATCTACCCAATTAATGATAGATTTTCGGTTTGACCAGTATCCTGAAAAAGCAACCATATTAGGTGTTGATGCAGCAGAGTTTGTCAGTACCTTCCAATGATCGACTGTTATTTTCTTTGGATCTGCATAATCAAGCATTTTCTGAGTAGGAACAATATAAGGACTTTCTAAATAAATAGATTTTCTTGCTTGTTCACTTAAAGAAACAAGTTCTTTCCAAATAAGTGGATCTTTATTGATCCGCTGATGTGGATTGTGAAGTAAATATACCTTATCAGTTGCATAAGCATCTTTTTTCCAATCTATCGCTTTATCTATTGGCAATGGATATACATCTTTTGCATTTGCTAGTATGTGCAAAGCATCTTCCACTTTTTCTTTTCCTATTTGTTCCTTCCTATGTGATACTTTTTTTACTGCATTCTTTGTAAAAGGATGATCCCATACGTATTGATAATACTCATCTATTTGCTTCAATACAGTAGTCTCATTTCCACCTTGCTCCTCGCTAAACACAATAACATCTCGATCATTTGACGCACCTTTTGTGCCAGCTGCGCTAAAGTATTTATCCCCTATATTTCTGCCACCAACTATGGCAAGCTCACTATCAATGACAAAAAGCTTATCATGAAAACGATTATTCCATGTCCAAGGCTTTCCTAGATGAAGAGGTTCGTAATACCTTAATTCGATATTTGGATGAGTAAATATTGCATAACTGTATAAGCGTAAATCCTTGTTGAATTGATTGACTATGCCATCTAATATGAGTCGTACTTTCACACCACGATTTGCTGCATCGAACAAACTACCAAAGAATAAATCAGCATAGGGACCTTTATGGATTGCATATGTAGATATATCAATAGATTCTTTTGCATTTTTTATCAACTGCAGCCTTGCCAAACCTGAGTCTTCCCTATCTTGAAGTAATACAACTTTATCTGGTGATACAACTTTTTTGTCATTCTGATTGAGTCTAGTCGTTGGCTTCCAAAGAGGGTCTGACTTGGGATCATAAAAATAAGGAACAATGACACAAGAAATTACAATATAAAGAAGGTAAACTCCAGCAAGTACCATGATTGTCTTCAGACTATTACCGATCATATTGTCTCCCACCATTTTTTAATATAATTCTTATTATATTCTCCCTAATTTGAAAAATTATTAAAAAGAAAATTACGCTAACTAATTATTCCTATTTACTTTTTTAGAAAGATACGTGAAATAGGAATAACGGCAACTTAAATCCCTTGTAAACTCCCTATGAAAAATTTTCCAAAATAACGGAAATATCAACCGACTTGCTATAATGCATATTAAACTAAGCAAGATTTCTCAATAAAAAAATGCGGAGCCAATAGATTGTTTAATCTTGTACTCATTGAAAATATTAGATTCCCATTCACTAAAAGAATATTTTTTACAATTCTGATATCCCTAAACCATTTGCAACACATTTAAATTAGTACGAGGATTCCTTCAACAAGTTTGGTAGAGAGAACCCGATTTACTAATAGATTTCATTTGTGAATCTTAATTGAGAAAAAGCCTCAACAAATGAAAATCACTTGTTATGTAGCAAAAACAACTTAAACCGCATACCAATGTTGTCAACTTTTTTACGAAAAGAAGCGAGATACATAGTATATAAAAATTAAAATAATTATTATTAAGTTCCATCTTATCCTTGACAAAATAATTAAATTTATATAATAATAAATGTTGTATTGTAATAATTATTATTTGAATAAGTTTAGATTATTCGTCTAAACTAGTAATAAATTTTATTCATATTTAGGAGGAATTTAACGATGTCAATTATTGGAAGAGAAGTTGCGCCATTTAAAGCTCAAGCATTTCAAAAAGGTGAATTTATTGAAGTAACAGAAGAAAACTTAAAAGGTAAATGGAGTATTTTCTGTTTTTACCCAGCTGATTTCACTTTTGTATGCCCAACTGAATTAGAAGATTTACAAAACGAATATGCTACATTAAAAAACCTTGGTGTAGAAGTATACTCTGTTTCAACAGACACTCATTTCACACACAAAGCATGGCATGATCATTCAGATGCAATCGGAAAAATTGAGTACATAATGATTGGTGATCCAACACAAAGAATTTCTCGTGACTTTGAAATTCTAAACGAAGAAGCTGGTCTTGCAGACCGTGGAACTTTCATTATCGATCCAGATGGTAAAATCCAAGCTGTTGAAATCAATGCTGATGGTATCGGCCGTGACGCTAGCACACTTGTTAACAAAATTAAAGCTGCACAATATGTACGCAACAATCCAGGTGAAGTTTGCCCAGCTAAATGGCAAGAAGGTAGCACAACACTTAAGCCTAGCCTAGACCTTGTTGGTAAAATTTAAGGGAGTGGCTCTATATGTTACTAGATAATGAAATAAAAGGGCAATTGAATCAATATTTGCAAATGATGGAAGGCGATGTGGTTCTTAAGGTTAGCACGGGATCTGATGAAGTATCCCGTGACATGCTAGCCCTAGTTGATGAACTAGCTACTATGTCATCTAATATCAAAGTAGAAACAACTGAATTAGAGAGAACACCAAGCTTTAGTGTGAATCGTGTTGGAGAAGATACTGGAATTACTTTTGCTGGTATCCCTCTAGGACATGAATTTACTTCTCTAGTATTAGCTTTACTTCAAGTAAGTGGTAGAGCTCCTAAGGTAGAGCAAAAAGTAATCGATCAAATTAAAGCAATCAAAGGTGAATATCGCTTTGAATCTTACATTAGCTTAACTTGCCATAACTGTCCGGATGTTGTACAAGCATTGAATGTTATGAGTCTTTTAAACCCTGGAATCACACATACAATGATTGACGGGGCTGCTTTTAAAGAAGAAGTAGAAAGCAAAGATATCATGGCAGTGCCTACTGTTTTCCTTAATGGAGAATCATTCGGCAGTGGTCGTATGTCATTAGAAGAAATTTTAGCAAAAATGGGTAGCACAGCTGATGCTTCTGAATTTGCTAGCAAAGAACCTTTTGATGTATTAGTAGTTGGTGGTGGTCCTGCTGGTTCAAGTGCTGCAATCTATGCTGCACGTAAAGGAATCCGCACTGGTATTGTTGCAGAACGCTTCGGTGGCCAAATCATGGATACTTTAGCTATTGAAAACTTCATTAGTGTAAAGCAAACAGAAGGTCCTAAGCTTGCAGCTAGTTTAGAAGAACATGTAAAAGAATATAACATTGATGTTATGAATCTTCAACGTGCTAAACGCCTAGAGAAAAAGGATTTAATAGAAATCGAGCTAGAGAATGGTGCCGTTCTTAAAAGTAAATCTGTTATTCTATCAACTGGTGCTCGCTGGCGTAATGTTGGCGTACCTGGTGAAGCAGAATTTAAGAACAAAGGTGTAGCATATTGCCCACACTGTGACGGTCCATTATTTACTGGAAAAGATGTTGCTGTAATTGGTGGCGGTAACTCAGGAATTGAAGCTGCTATTGACTTGGCAGGAATTGTGAAACACGTAACAGTTCTTGAATATATGTCAGAATTAAAAGCTGATTCTGTTTTACAAGAGCGTCTTTATAGCCTTCCAAACGTTACTGTTCTTAAAAATGTTCAAACAAAAGAAATTACTGGTACTGATAAAGTTAACGGTATTACTTATATTGAACGTGAGACAGGCGAAGAAAAACATGTCGAGCTTGCAGGTGTATTCGTTCAAATCGGTCTAGTACCTAATACAGATTGGTTAGAAGGCGCTGTAGAGCGTAACAGAATGGGTGAAATTCTTGTCGATAAGCATGGTGCTACAAGCCTACCAGGTGTATTCGCAGCTGGAGATTGTACAGACAGTGCTTATAAGCAAATCATTATTTCTATGGGTTCAGGTGCAACTGCTTCTTTAGGTGCATTTGATTATCTAATCCGTAATTAATAGGTGTTTATGTAAAAGAGCTTCCTTTTTGGGGAGCTCTTTTTTATTATGTGGATTTTATTTGGTAGGGGTTGTAGGTGGTTTTTTGTAATTTTTTTATTGTGAAATGACTAATTAAAAGGCCAATCCTCTAAAACAGGACTGGCCTTCATTCATTTCCACTTTATAATTCTAGCTCCATCCACTCATCTGTTTCCTTAAATCCGAACTTCTTGTAAACAGGCCTTCCGAGCTTTGAGGCACCTAGCCACATTTTTGTAATGCCTAAGCTTTTTGCTTCGTCTACTAATTTGGTTAATAGACTGGTAGCAATTCCTTTTCCACGATATTCATTTTTCGTATACATATTTGTCACATAAGCTTTTTTACCGCTTTTATTGGTATACGAAGGGGGAAAGTCATAAATAACGATTGCTCCAGTTGCTATGATTTCGTTTTGTTCCATTGCGATTAATTGAATTAGAGATTCATCAGTAAACTTCTTTTCAAAAAAAGCTTCTAGCTCTTTATCAATATCTTTATCTGCTTTAATCCCTTCATCTACTAACTGGGTTTTCCTCAGCTCCATTAGCAAGTGGATATCCTCAATTGTCGCTTTACGATAATTCATCTAATCCCCCTCGTTTTGATATACTTTATTATTATTTATTCCATTTTCCTTTTGTAAGCTTTTTTTCTGAGCCGAAAAGCATTGTTACACTAAGGCCTAATACAAAGGTAACAAGACATAATATAATGGTAGTCGCTCCCGTTACCATTCCAGGAAAAACAACGAAAAGAGAACCAATAATTAGTCCTATAATGATTGCATACGTGATATGTGGGAAATGAGAAAGTGAATATTTAATCCCTTTACTACTTCCAATAAATCCAACTACTGCGCCAAGTCCAATAACTAAGATTACTGGAATATTCAATGTCGACAATGCATTAATTGCTGTTGAATAGACGCCAAGCAACAGTAAAATAAACGAACCACTAATTCCCGGAAGAAGCATTGCCATACTTGCAAGCCAACCAGAGAAAAATAATCCTATAACTGACAATACCGATAAGGAGGTGATAGGCTCTGTAGTTTTTTCTGGGTTAAAAAAAGCCATTGAAGCAATCAGAATTGCTGCTATTGCTAAAGTAATATAATGTTTAGAACCAAAATTCTTTTTCGGCTGTGCCTGCTTAAGCATAAGGGGAATAACACCAATAATTAGCCCAATAAAGAAGAATTGAGTAGGTTCATGATAATTCTCAAGTAAATATTCAATTAATCTACTTAGTAATAGGAGGGCAGTACCCATTCCAACTGCTAATGGTATTAAAAAGCTTAGTTGCTCTTTCCAGCGTCTACTAAAAAAGCCACTGATGGCATCCAGCAAACGATCATAGATACCAAGAATAACGGCAATTGTCCCTCCACTTACACCTGGTATTAAGTCACTAATTCCCATAATAAAGCCTCTATATAAATTTTTCCATTCCATTAAATTTTATTTCCTCCCTATCATTTCCTAATAGATTACAAACTATTTTCAAATTCTATCATACCATATTTCCTATTATCATATTTTTTCATAAAATAAAATATTCTTCCATTTATATAATAAATAAGAAAAAACACGGCAAAAATAGGTCCAAATATACTAAACTCTTCAATAATTATCCAACAATAACTTTACAAGTTAACTATTTAATAGGTATAATCATTTTTATAGTTTTGAATGTTCTTTACATATACAATATTCAGAATTAAACAACACAAATAGGGGGAATACTTCATGAAGCGAAAAAATTGGTTATTACTTCTTACTTTTGCATTTGTGCTAAGTGTATTAGCAGCATGCTCTAGTGATAATACCAACGTTTCTACAGATTCAGACGACTCAGAAAAAAAATCAGATGAAAAAGTCCTTAACTTTTTAAATCCAGAGGCCATTCCATCCATGGATCCATCTTTAGCGACAGATGAATCTTCATTTATCTACTTAGGAGCTACTATGGAAGGTCTTTATCGTTTAGATAATGCTACACAACCATCACCCGGTATTGCTACAAAACATTCAGTAAGTGATGATGGTCTAACTTGGACTTTTACATTAAGAGAAGATGCTAAGTGGTCAAATGGGGACCCAGTTACAGCAAATGACTTTGTATATGCATGGCAACGTGCCGTTAATCCTGACACTGGATCAGAGTATGGTCCATATATGATGAATGGTGTAATCAAGAATGCTAGTGCTATCAGCTCTGGCGAACTTGCTGTAGACCAATTAGGAGTTAAGGCTGACGGTGATTATACACTTGTTGTAGAATTGGAAAATCCAACTCCTTACTTTGAAACATTAACTACATTTGGTACATTCTTACCACTAAACCAAAAATTTGTAGAGGAAAAAGGAGATAGCTTTGCAACAAGTTCTGACAACTTATTAGCAAACGGACCTTACACCATCTCAAATTGGGATAGCACTAGCAATTCATGGGTACTTGCAAAGAACGATAATTATTGGGATGCAAGCACCGTACAAATGGACAAATTAACATTTGAAGTAGTAAAAGATCCACAAACAGCACTTAACTTATATGAAAAAGGATCTGTTGATCGAATGGATCTTACATCTGATCTAGTTGATCAATATTCAACAGATGAAAATTATGTTGTTTCAGCAGATACATTTGTATACTTCTTGAAATTTAATCAAACAACATCTGAAGCATTAGCAAACCAAAATATTCGTCTAGCTATTAGCCGTGCATTTGACAAAGAAGCTTTAGTTAACGAAATTTTAAATAACGGTTCAATCGTAGCGAATGGACTTGTTCCAACGGACTTCACTCCAATGCCAGAAACTGGTGAGGACTTCCGTAAAGTTAGCGGAGATCTTGTTTCTTATGATTTAGAAGCAGCTAAAGAATACTGGGCAAAAGGCTTGGAAGAATTAGGTACTGATAAAGTTGAGCTTGAGTTTTTAGCAGATGATGATGTAACAACTAAAACATTAATTCAATATGTTGCTAATCAGTTATCTACTAACTTAGAAGGACTTACAGTTAACATCAAACAAGTTCCAAAAGAGCAAAGACTTGATTTAGATTCAAATATGCAATACGAGCTTCAACTTTCTAGATGGGGTCCTGATTTCCTTGATCCATTTACATTCATGAATCTATGGGTTACAGATGGAGGAAACAATAAAACTGGATATTCTAATAAAGAATACGATCAGTTAGTTGGCGATACTGCAACAAAATATGCAACAGATAATGTTGCTCGTTATGACAACTTCCTAAAAGCAGAAAAACTTTTATTTGAAGATGCACCAATTGCACCGGTTTACCAAGCGTCTAGAGCACAATTAGTTTCACCAAAAGTTCAAGGCGTGTTCGTAAATCCATTCGGAGCAACTTATGAGTATAAGTGGGCTGATGTAGGGGAATAAGAAAAACGTTCTTTTTAAAAAGCAGGAATGTACCGAAATGGTATATTCCTGCTTTTTTATTCATGGAAACATCTCAAATGAATTGTATTTTCAAATGTAAGGAGGGGGATTTCATCTTAAATTAGTGTGACTATCTTTTCTCCGTTAAATAATTATCAACTTCAAGTAGATTTATTCAAATCACTAATATTCATATTCAAATTGACTGGCCACCAAGACCTGCTTATCCAACTTATGAAGCAATACCACTTGATCAATTTGAAGCACAAGCAGAAAGATACAACCAATTATTTAACTTGTATGAGAGACTAGATGACAAGATTAGTAGTGTGACCTTCTGGGGCATCGCAGACAACCATACTTGGTTAAATGATCGTGCCGAGCAGTACAATGATGGAGTCGGTGTTGACGCGCCATTTGTATTTGATACTAACTATCAAGTAAAACCTGCTTACTGGGCCATTATGGATTAAAGAAAAAGCAACACCAAGAAGCTGGATTTCAAGCCTCTTGGTGTTGCCTCCTACCTACTCTATTAAAAGGAATTTATGCTTCTTTCATTACTCGCATAAACTCCTCATAAGTGTTCGCTTTTAAAATCTTATGAACACTCGTATGATCTTCAATAAATTTCCCGAGAACATCATACATTTCTTGCAAGTCTTCCTGGCTATTCTTTTTCACACATAATAAGAAGACAATTTGCACTGTGTTATTATTCCAATTTATTGGTTTTTCTAAAGTACAAACGCATAAAAATGTTTTTTCTGTTTGTGGAGTAATTGGATGCGGGATTGCAACCAAATTTCCATAAGAAGTTGGAGCTACTTTTTCCCGTTCATATACGGCATCTAGAAATGCATTACCCACTAAACCTTGCTCCATTAATTGTGCATGCAAAAAGGTTAAGACTTCTTCTTGTGTTTGAAATCTTTTCTTTAAAAAGACGAGGTCTTGAAGGAAAAATGATTCAATTGGCTGGTGATTATTTTGCTTTAGTATAAATTTTTCAATAGCTTTTAAATCACTTTCCTTGAGTATCGCATTTACCTCTATTACAGGTACAGCAAAGCTATCTTTAATCGGAATAGAGCTTACAATAAAATCAATCTCATTTAAATTATATTGATCAAGCATATAATACTCGGTAGTTCCAATCACCTCTAAATTACTTCCAAAATAAGATTTTAATTTATAATAAATTAACTGAGCTGTTCCTAAACCAGAAGCACATACAACCAGACAGCGCTTCGGACCAGAGCGTAATTTTGTTCTTTCCATTGCCGCACCGATATGTAGAGCTAAATAACCAATCTCATTTTCATCCATTTCAATCCCTGTGTACTCTTTGATGGCAAGCCCTGCAATAATTCCAGCTTCATAGGCAAGTGGATAGTTGTTTTTAATCTCATTCAGCATCGGGTTTCTAATATTCATCCCATATTTAATCCGATTAACTGCTGGCTTCAAATGCATACTCATTCCAAAGATAAGCTCTTCATCTTTTTCAATCCCTAAATCTAATTTCTCTTCCATTTTTGACAAGACAAAGTGAACTAGCTGAAGAATATCATCTTCAATGACATGATCAATATGGCCTTTTTTCTGTGTAACAAGCTTTGTTCCAAGTAAGTGCATGGCAATATAGGCAATCTCTGCTTTAGGGAACTTATTTTGATAAAGTTTCTCTACTTCTTTCACAATTTCATTCGCCACATGATATTCCCTTTGTTGTTCAATTTCATCCATATCTGCATGAAGTATCCCTACATAATGGCCACTAACAATTCGCTTTTGGGCAATGACAATATGAATGAATAAATTGTTTATAGCAATATCAGAAAGGGTTATTTGGTACTTCTTTATTTGTTTTAAAATAATGTCTTGAATAGCTGCCATGTTTTCATCCTCAAAAATGGAGGGAAGCGGATTATCTATTGTATTTGTTGTCTGTTTTTTTCGATCAAGTACATATTCTGATAAACAAAAGCGAACCTTTATTTCATCTCCAACTGCTTTAAGTCCATAATTCGGTCTTGCCTCTAATGTAATGTCATACTTTTGTAGAATCTCTTTCACGTTCTTAATATCTTGTTGAATCGTGGACTTACTTACAAATAATTCATCTGCTAGATCATCTAATTTAAGATAATGATCATTTAATAAAAACCGGATAATTATATAGTTCACCCTATCCTCTGGTGTTTTAGGTATACCCACATGGGATAGAGTGTTTTCTACAAAGATAGAATGTAAGTATTGCTGGAAGACAGGCTTATCCCAAATCTCCAACGTATAGCCTTTTGATATAACAGAGATTATTTTGGCACCATGATTGTTTAATAAGGCATCTAAGTTTTTGATATCTTCTCTCGTCGTTCGAGCCGTCACATGATTAACAGTAGCTAAATATTCACCTGTAACTGGTGTATCCGCTGCCAATAATTCACGTAAAACTTGTTTCATTCGGGAGCTTAACAAAATAAAGTCTCCTTCCTTTTATAATTTTACATATAATTGCTTAAGACTATTTAACAAGGCATATTACAAATAGCCGCAGTCTGAATATATTTCGCTTACCAAGAGGAGAATGCTAAACCTCTCCTATAGGAGTCTTCTTATAATTCAGGTTTTCTTAAACGATAATCCTTTGAAAACAATATTACTCAAAAAGGTTCTGATCTCCATCTTTGATCAGAACCTATCCTTTATATCATTAAGAAATTATATCAGAAATGATTAAAAATTCATCTAAAACCCATTGTTTTTTGCTACATTTTTAAACCAATAAGCACTTTTCTTTGGGGTTCTTTGCTGTGTCTTTATGTCTACTGAAATGAAACCATAACGATTTTTATAAGCATTAGACCAAGACCAGTTATCCATGAATGTCCATAGATGATATCCTTTTACATTACAGCCTTCTTCCAGGGATTTATGCAGCCATTGTAGATGGCCTTCAATGAATTCAATTCGATAGTCATCTTGAATTTGACCGTCTTTCAAGAAACGCTCTTCATCTTGAACTCCCATCCCATTCTCAGAAATAAAGGACTCCACATTCCCGTAATTTTCCTTTAAATTCACCATAATGTCGTAAATCCCTTTTTCGTAAATTTCCCAACCACGATAAGGATTCATCTTTCTGCCTGGCATCTCATAAGAATCAAAGAACCATTCTGGCATAAACGGACTATATGGATTTGGTAAATGTTCTTTTGCTTTTACTCTGCGCGGCTGATAATAGTTAACACCAAGGATATCCACTGTATTTTCCTTTAGTAATTCTAAATCCCCTTGTTCTACATTTGGCAGTTGTCCATGTTCACGTAGTATTTCTACTAATTCCTTTGGATATTCGCCGAGAACAGCTGGATCTAAGAAGCTTCTATTAAAGAATAAATCACAAATATTTGCTGCCTTTAAATCATATGGATTTTGGCTTCTTGGATACGAAGGTGTTAAATTCAAGACAATCCCAATTTTCGTGTCATTGTCTTTATTCCAGCCTCGAAAAGCTTGGACTGCTTTTGCATGAGCTAATACAGTATGATAAGCAACTTGTGCAGCCTTTTTAAAATCTACAATATTCGGATAGTGGAAATCGTACAAGTATCCACCTTCTACAGGAACAATCGGCTCATTAAAGGTAAACCATTTTTTCACACGATCACCAAATAGTTGGAAGCACTGCAAAGCATATGATTGATAAGCATCAACTACTTCACGATTTTCCCAGCCACCGATGTTCTGCATTTCTAGCGGCATATCGAAATGATACAGGGTAACGAATGGTTCGATTCCATTAGCTAGCAGCTCGTCTATTACATTATTATAAAAGCTTATAGCTTCTGGATTAACTTCTCCCCGTCCGTTCGGAATTAATCTTGACCATGAAATAGATAAGCGGAAAGAATTATGCCCAATTTCTTTCATCAATTGAATATCTTCTTTATATTGATAATAGAAATTAGAAGTAGTTTCTGGTCCCACGTTATCAAAAAAGCGATTTGGCTCTGCCTCATACCAATGATCCCAAATGTTTTTTCCTTTGCCTGCTTCATTTGCTGCGCCTTCTATTTGTGTTGCAGATGTGGCACTTCCCCACCAAAAACCTTCAGGAAATTTGTATTGAACAGTCATTTTGAGAAACCTCCAACTTATTTATTACGATAGATTTCTATTATCTCCGTAGCTAAATCGCGAACAGTAATTGCTGTCATTAGATGATCTTGAGAATGAACTAAAATAACATTCACACCAGCACCATTTCCACTCGCTTCTTCTTGAAGTAGTTTCGTTTGAAAACCATGCGCTTTTCCAAGCTCCGCACTCGCTTCTTCTAATAATCGATCCGCCTCTTCAAAGTTTCCTTCTTTTGCCTCTTGTATTGCTTCCATCGCACATGAACGACCATTTCCAGCGAAAAGAATAATTTGAAAAGCTATTTCTGTCATTTTGTTATCTGTTTCCATCCCTGTCACTCCATTCTCTAATACTAAAGGGGTTTACACTTATGCTTTACTTAAGGTGAAACCCCTTGTTTTCATTTAGATTCCTGCTCGATGCTTCTTATTTTTTATCCCTTTTTTTCTGTTTCATAATAATTTTTATCTAATACTTTTAAGAACGGCCACCAAATAAGCATTACAACAACTAAGTTAAAGATTTGTAGTGCTGCCCCTCTCCAATCATTACCTGTTGCTAAAAATCCACTAATACCAATTGGCGTTGTCCATGGAACAATGATTCCTGCTGGCTTTGGAACAATACCAGCTGACATAGAAAGATAAGTAATTACCGTTACAACTACTGGTGCTAATAGCCAAGGAATAAGAACTAACGGGTTCATGATTATTGGTAATCCAAAAATAATTGGTTCATTTACGTTAAATATCCCTGCTGGTCCACCTAGTTTGCCTAGTTCTTTTGTTTGTCTGCTCTTACCGATTAGGAAGATAAGGATAACAACACCTAGTGTCATTCCTGTACCACCCATACCAACTAAGAATGTATCCATAAATTGCTTTGTAACAACGTTTGGAAGCTCTGTTCCTGCTTGGAAAGCACTAAAGTTTTGGTCATTCAACGCATACCAGATTGGATCTAGTACAGAGTTCATAATAATTTGACCATGTAAACCAAAGAACCAGAATAATTGAATTAATAATACAACTACGATTGTTGCTGGTAGACTACTACCTAAAGCAGTTAATGGCTCTTGGATAATCGTATAAATAAAGTTCTGTACTGTTTCAAAAGGTGTAAAGCTAAATAAAATACGAATGATTAAAAAGATTGTTAATGTTAATGTAATAGGAATCAATGCACTAAATGATCTAGATACAGATTCTGGTACCCCTGGAGGCATTTTAATCGTTAAGTTTTTCTTCACAAATAAGCGATATAGCTCTGCAGATAGAAATGCAGTGAAAATTCCTAAAAACATCCCTTGTGCACCTAAAATCGCAGTTGGGATAACACCTGTTACTTCCCCTAATTCTTGCGGATTTAAGATAAGAAATGATGCTACACCAACTACTGCACCATAAATTGCTTCTAGACCATAATGTTGCGTCAATTTATATCCTATCCCCATTATTACGAATAGCCCCATTATACTTAATGTTGCAGCAGATGCTGGTCCTAACGCATTTTGGTAGGATGCATATGCCTCTGGACTAATCCATTTATCTAGGAAAGGAAAGTTAGCAATTACAACAAAAATCGAACCGAAAATGATTAGCGGCAAAGCAACCATAAAACCATCACGTAATGCTGCTAAATAACGATTGTTGTTCAATTTTTCAGCAATTGGCAACAGAATATTTTCCAAAACCTCCATAAATTTATTCATAAGGTTTTCCTCTCTTCCTTCTATTAGTAAGTGTTTTCATTCTAGAATAAACTTTTACTTATTATTCTCGATTAATTCTAATGCTTTATTTAATACTGCTAAACCATCAATGCGTCCGTAAGCGATGGGATCAATAACATCTAATGGAATACCAACTGTTTCAGCAGCAGCAGCAAGCTTCTTTTTCAAAAAGCGCATTTGTGGACCAATTAAAAGTACATCTGCACGTTCCATATCTGTTTGTGCTTTATCTTGAGCAACAGCCCAAATTTCTACTTCCATTCCTTTTTCTTTTGCAGCATCTCTCATTTTTGAAACTAATAAACTAGTAGACATACCTGATGAACAAGCTAATAAAATTCTTTTCATTTTAATGACCTCCGAGTTAATTTATTTTAAGTAAAATTATTTATTTATGATTACTACGCTTTTATCTTACAATGAAAACACTTTCAACTTAACATATTGTTTTTCCGTCTAAAGGAGGAAATGAAATGTTAGCACTTTCATTTTTCCTTACAATGGAATTTTCGCCTTGCTAAAAAAGGGGGGACCATCAAAAAACCCAGAAGCAATATACTTTGCTCCTGGGTTTTTTGCTTTACTCTTTTTCTTCATAACGGAAATATTTAAAGTCAGCCGGTATGTTTTGGCCGCTTGTATCTTGACATTGCATTCCTACAAACGCTCCTGTAAAGAAGCCGCCACCACGAATATAATCATCCGATAATTTCTTGGATTCAAATGTAATATCTATTTTATGCCACTCTTCTTTATTAAAAGAATATGAATAGTAATAGTTTTCCTTTTCAACTGTTACTTTTAAATATATATATTCCGCTTCACTTGGGACACTAATTTTATTCTTTAATGGTTGAGAGAACGAGAAGTTATCATTAACCGTTAAATCAAGAATGCGTCCAAGCTCTTCATCGTATGTTACTTGCAGCGCTGTCCAATTTTCGGTGTTGTAGTAATTCACTAATCCTGCAGCTTGTTGTATGTTTTCTGGTGTAAAAACTACTGCTGTTTCTGCCTCAAACTGAAGACTTTGCCAACGTCTAGCTACATAAGATTGTGTAAACGTAGATGTTAATGATTCTTGACCAAATAAGCGTAAATGATTAGGTTTTTCTGTTAAGGAACCTAATTGTTCTGTAAATGGAATACGTAGTGTTTGAAAATTAATATTTAGCTTGTCTTGATCAAATTCATCCACAACTGGATAAGTAGAAGGAAACTTTGTTTCAGGAATGTTTGGCGCTTCTACTTCTAGACTTCCTTCTTTTCCTCCTACTACATATGGCCAGTCTTCTTTCCATTCAAGCTTTTGAATAGCTGTTTCCCTTCCTAATGGACAGTATCCTCTTTGTTGAATAATAGAAGCATCATCTGGATGGATAGGACGTCCAGTTAAATGAGCTAAATACCATTCACCTGTATGTGTTTGAACAATAGAAGCATGTCCACATTTTTGCAATGGATTTCTAGGGTCGTGCCAAGATGTTAAAATCGGGTTATTTGGATGAACCTCATACGGACCTTCTATGTTTTTGGAACGGGCAATCGTTGCAGCATGCTCATACTCTGTTCCACCTTCTGCTGTTAACAAGTAATAATATTCACCGATATGATAAAGATGTGGCGCTTCCGTTAATTTAATATCCGTACCTTTAAAAATATTTTGAGGTTTATTGATTAACTTCTTCTGCTCTGTGCAATATTCTTGCATCACAATTCCACCGAACGGGTGACGATCTATTCGTTGGTCCCACAGCATATTTAACAAATATTTCTTACCGTCCGTGTCATGGAACAAGGAGGCATCAAATCCAGAACTATTTAATTTAACTGGCTCTCCCCAATCACCATCAACCGTTTCAGAAGTAACCAAATAGTTATGACAATCCTTCCAGGCACCATCTACTACTTTCACATCTGTATAAATAAGCCAAAACTTTCCGTCACTATAACTTAAGCAAGGTGCCCACACACCACCAGAGTTAGGATTTCCTTTCATATCTAGTTGAGATACTCTTTGTAAAGGGTGTGCAACCAATTCCCAATTTACTAAATCCTTAGAATGATGAATTTGTACTCCTGGGAACCATTCGAAGGTCGATACTGCAATATAATAGTCTTCTCCAACTCTACAAATACTTGGATCTGGATTAAATCCTTTAAGTACTGGGTTGATAATCTTCATCTTAACATCCTCCTCATAACTACGCTTCAATAGAATAAGTACTTTTAATGGTTATAGATTAATCGTTTAGTAAAACTATTATTTAGCCTCAAATTCTTCAATGTTATCTAAGTAAATTTTATCTCGGTTCTCTAATTCTCTTATCATTTTGTCATATGTCTTTTCATCAAGATTATAGAAATTGATATCAACCATTGCTAATATTAAGAAAATTACCGGTACAACAGTTGTTGTAATAAGAATTCCCATTAATGCCTCTGGAGTTTGAACTTGATTGGCAATATAGCCGAATTTGTCCAAAATTAAGCCTGGGACAATACCGCCAAGGGCCATACCAAATTTAAAAAAGAATCCGATAATAGCATAAATCAAACCACCCATTCGTTTTCCAGTCTTATATTCCCCATATTCAATGGTTTCTGGAATAAGCGCCCACATATAGCCTCCAGCTGTAAGACTTCCTGCTGCAGCAACTAGACGGAAAATAAGAACAAGGGCCACATTGCTAGGCGGAATAACGAGCAAAGCTAAAAGGCCAACAATATTTAATAGTAATGCATAGTTTAATAGCCTCTTTTTACCAAGCGCTTTACTAATTTTAGGTAAAAACGGAAGTACTACTAAAGCAGGCAAACTTCCAAGTAACCCATACCACTTTACTAAATCTTCTCTACCTAGATTATATGTTACATAGTAGATTCCTACAGAGTTACTAATAGAGTTAACACCAAAGATAATGATAAAGAAAATACTTAAAACTACTAATGGACGATTAATACGAAATTGCTCAAAGATATCGGTTAACTTAACTTTTTCTACCGTTTTTTGTAATACTACACGCTCTTTTGTACTCTTAAAGCAGAAAATTAATAGACAAGCGCCAATAACTCCTAAAATACTCATCGTTAACTGCCAGCCAAGCGCAGAATTTTCTGTAGTATTTCCTAGAAATGTTGATAATAACGGAACAAAAAAGGCTACTACTAATCCACCTACGTTCGCTAAAATCATTCGAACCGATGTAATACTAACTACTTCTTGATTATTTCTTGTCATAGCAGAAGTTAATGCACCATATGGAACATTTATTGTTGTATAAACAAGTGATAAACCAACGTAAGTAATATAAGCATAGATTAATTTTCCAGCACTTGAAAAATCAGGCGTCGTAAAGCATAGAATTGCTAATATTGCAAAAGGAAAAGCACCGAATAGAAGGTACGGTCTAAAGCGACCAAACTTTGTATTGGTTCTATCAACAATTGTTCCAATAAAAGGATCTGCAAGGGCATCAATGATACGAACTACTAAAAACATTGTACCTGCTGCAGCTGCTGATAACCCATAAACATCGGTGTAAAAAAATAAAAGGTAGGTTGAAACTGTTGTGTAAATCAAATTACATGCAAAATCTCCTGATGCATAGCCAAATTTCTCATTTAAACTAATTTTTTTCAAATTTTCACTTGTCATCATCTTTCCTCCTTTAAAAGCCTCCTGCCAATGCTACCTAACTCCAAAAAGAAGTTCTTTATCTAGTTAGTTGCTTTTAAAGCATCTTAAGAGTTTCTTGTATCTTATTATCTTTTCTTTCATGCATACTAGTTTCTACTTGGTCACATTGGAACCGTTTCCACTTTGGATAATAAATAGCCCTTTGCCATATATCCGTTCCTTCACCAGTATAAATACTGATTCTGTCTAACTTACCTGACTCTTGTTAGATCACAGAAAGATCTCAAGTAGACTAATCAAATTTTTCCTATCCATAATTTGTGTAAACCTAAATTCACCTCGCATTTCCTCTTTGATGAGCTAACAGGAACAAATTATTTTTTTAACCAGTTAGTTTGTTCGTCGTATAAACTAAGTTAAACCTTTTTGTAAGCGTTTGTCAATCATTTCACACAAATTACATAAAATTTGGGCTAATTCTATTAAGCTTATATTTAAATTTTTCACGTAGACCTTATCAATCATTTTGGCTTTTTGACAGATATTTTTCAAAAAAAAAGAACTTCCATTTTTCAATGAAAGTCCTGATTATCTTATATTTAATGCCGGCAAAAACAAAAACAGCGAGCTCTTTCTGGATCAGCCTTTTTCAAAGCTATAAATGCTATTAATTTTAACATAGCCGCTCAAAAAAATTTTTTTCTCTCCTACTTTTGCTCTCTTCATTTCCATTCCAGCATTTAGTTATAAATGGCTTTTTTCTCACTTAAACCAAGTGTCTGTGCAGTTAATGTATGAACTTCATGCAAAAGCTCTGGATTTTCCTTCAAAGAAACTCCATATGATGGAATCATTTCTTTTAATTTTGATTCCCATGCTGGAAGTTGTTCCGGAAAACATTTTCGAATAACTTCCAGCATTACATGAACAGCAGTTGATGCTCCAGGTGAAGCCCCAAGCAATGCTGCAATAGAACCATCAGCAGCAGTTACAACTTCTGTTCCAAATTGAAGTGTTCCTTTGCCTCCAGCTTCTGTATCTTTGATAACCTGCACACGCTGTCCAGCCACAACAAGTTCCCAATCTTCTGCTTTAGCATTCGGAATAAATTCACGTAACTCTTCTATCCGCTTCTCTTTGGATAACATAAGCTGCTGAATTAAATAGCTTGTTAAAGACATATTTTTGGCACCTGCTGCTAACATAGTGAACAAGTTATCTGGTTTGACAGATGTAATTAAGTCAAACATCGAGCCTGTTTTTAAGAATTTTGGCGAGAAGCCAGCGAAAGGACCAAATAGTAAAGACTTTTTATTGTCAATAAAACGTGTATCTAAATGGGGAACAGACATTGGCGGCGCTCCAACCTTTGCTTTCCCATATACTTTTGCATGATGCTTTGCAACAATTTCTGGATTTTTACATACTAAAAATATACCACTTACAGGGAATCCGCCCATATGCTTCCCTTCAGGAATACCAGATTTCTGCAGTAAATGCAGACTACCACCTCCGCCTCCAATAAAGACAAATTTAGCAGAATGAGTTTCTGTAGCACCACTATCCAGATTTTGTACTTTCACATCCCACAAGCCATCTGATGTACGTTTTAAATCATTTACACTATGCTTGTAGTTAATTCTCACATCTTTCTGCGCTAAATCAGCAAACAATAGTCGCGTTAATGCGCCAAAATTTACATCTGTGCCTGAATCAATCTTCGTTGCCGCAATCGGCTCCTTTGAATCACGATTCTGCATAATAAGAGGTATCCACTCTTTCAGTTTTTCTGGGTCCTTTGAAAATTCCATTCCTTCAAATAATGGATTACTTACCATTGCTTCAAACCGCTTCTGTAAAAACGCTACATTCTTTTCCCCTAATACTAAACTCATATGAGGTAATGGCATAATAAAGTCATCTGGATTATGTATTACTTGATTATTTACAAGATAAGACCAAAATTGCAAGGAAACTTGAAACTGTTCGTTAATTTCTAACGCCTTTTTAATGTCTACAGAGCCATCTGGTTTTTCCACTGTGTAGTTTAGCTCACAAAGTGCTGCATGCCCTGTTCCCGCATTATTCCATTCATTGGAGCTTTCTTCTCCTGCGCTTGCTAATTTTTCAAATACTGTAATTTTTAAATCCGGGTTTAATTCTTTTAATAGCATCCCTAGCGTTGCACTCATAATCCCTGCACCAATTAAAATAACGTCTGTTTTCGTTTCTTTTCTGCTCATTTTAACCTTCCTTATACTCTTAGATTTTCAGAAAAAATGTAAGCGTTCCCTTTTTAATGCAATTAAACTTGTCATACATCATTTCTGTCTCAAGCATTACTTGGTTAAAGCTTCGTTTATTTTCAAAAAATTTTAAATAGTTATCTTTTATTATACGATAGTTATTCATTTTTTTAAAGCCAGAAATGAACAAGAATTGTCCCAAAAAAAGAAGCCCTACCCTAGCAAAAAACTGGGATAAGGCATTGATATGCAATTTATCAATAAAATATGACTTCCATCAACCTTGTATTTAAAATGCAGGGATTGCTGTTTCCGCATATTTTTCTTCTAAAAATTTACGAACCTCTGGGCTTGTCATAGCTTCTGCTAGCTTTTGAATTGGTTCCCAATCTGCATTATCCTTACGAGCTACTAATGTAATCGCAAAGTCATTTTCTACTCCCTCTGTTAGCAATGCATCGCTTTTTGGTGTTAAGCCAAGCGGTGATGCATAAGCTGGTGTCATCACAACTAGATCAGCGTCATCATACATTCTCGCAAGCATTAATAAATCAACTTCCTCAAACTTTAAGTTTTTCGGATTTTCTACAATATCAGCTTTTGTATAATAAGGACCTGTTTTCTCTTTTAAGGTAATCACATCATGTTGTGCTAATAATGCTAAAGAACGGTCAATATTGGAAACATCATTTGCAATCGCAATTACCGCATCCTCTGGCACTTTATCCATAGAATCATATTCTTTTGAATATACACCATAGTTTGCAAAATAGATTGCTTTAACAGGGACTAGCTCTGCATCATTACTGCGGTTGAATTCCTCCATATACGGAACGTGTTGGAAAAAGTTTGCATCTACTTCACCTGCTGCAAGAGCAGTATTTGGTTGCACATTATCACTTAATACAACCATATCCAGATTGATGCCTTCCTCTGCTAATGTCGGTTTAACAAGTTCAAGAATTTCAGTCATTGGAGGAATTAAGGAAGCAACCTTCAATGTTACTTCTTCTTTCTCTTTATTTTGCTCATCCTTTTGGTCAGTTTCAGTATTGTCTTTTCCACAACCTGCCAAAATAAATAAACCTATCATCATTAAAAATAGAATTTTCTTCATTCGTTTATCTCCTATCATTTACCTTTTATCAAGTATTTTTGCAATGGCTGTACCAGTAAATTGTATAGCCTGTACTAATATTACCATAATAATGATCATATAAATCATTAAGTCTGTTTTAAATTGTTGATACCCATAGCGAATGGCAAAATCTCCAATACCACCGCCTCCAACGACTCCCATGATGGTCGAATAAGAAATAAAGCTAATAATCGATGTTGTTAAGCCTAATACAAGTCCAGAACGAGCTTCCACATAAAGAAATTTAAAGATTACTTCTTTTACAGATGCGCCCATTGAAATGGCTGCTTCTATTACACCCTTCGGCACTTCCAATAAAGATTGCTCAACTAATCGAGAATAGTGGGCAATGGCGATAATGGATAATGGAACAGTCGCAGCAGCTGTACCAATCGCAGTTCCTATAAGAATTCTTGTAAACGGAATTAAAAAGACAACCAATAGTAAAAATGGAAACGAACGAATAATATTTACTACTAAATTCAACGTAGAAAAAAGAAATGGGTTCTCCAACATTTTTCCCTTTCTGGATAAGAAAAGCAATGTACCAACTGGAAGCCCAATTATAACGGCTGCTAGAATAGACATACCTACCATAATAAAGGTTTGACCAATGGATTGCCAAATTTCCATTCTATATTGAACTAATATCTCAGGCATGGTATACTTCACCATCCTTTTTCAGCTGTTCAACCAATTTTTTAGAAGTATTATTTATTTGCTGTATTCCTTTTGGTTCGATTGCCACTGTATCATAAATTCCACCGTCTTCCATCACCGTTACGCGATTGCATATACTTTTAATTACTTCCATCTCATGGCTGACGATTACAATCGTTACGCCTAGACGTTTATTCACATCCTCTAATACATGTAAAATTTCAGCTGTTGTTTTCGGATCAAGTGAAGAGGTTGGTTCATCACATAATAAAACTTGCGGATTATTGGCAATAGCTCTTGCAATAGCAACACGCTGCTTTTGTCCCCCACTCAATTGGGCTGGATATTTGTCCATGAAGCTTTCCAATCCTACAAATTGAAGACACTCTAGCACCCGGTTTTTCCTGTCTTTCCTAGGATAGTTAGCAAGCTCCAAAGAAACTGCAACATTCTCATAAACCGTCTTATTAGCTACAAGATTAAAATGCTGAAAAATCATTCCAATGGATTGGCGAGCTTGACGAAGTTGTTTATAGCTTAAGCTAGTCAGCACTTTTCCATCCACTTCCACTTCTCCATCATCAGGTACCTCTAATAAATTCATGAGCCGAAGCAGCGTTGATTTACCAGCACCACTCGCACCAATTATCCCAAAGATTTCACCCTTATGTATCGCTAAAGAAATAGACTTAATAACTTGGTAATGAGCAAAACTTTTACTAACATTACGTAATTGAATCATATCAAAAACCCCCTTTACCATTTGAAGGGTAATTACAACCTTTTCATTATAGCGAAATATTCCTACAATGTCATTCTGAATGCCCATTAGGGGAAACAGAGGGACGGTTCTTATGAGGACTTATAAGTGAAATAGATTCATGCCCAAATATAGAGCCATCCCCCAAATAATTAGTGCTGATAGTTGGTTAATGCGTTTTAACAGCTTGCCGTGGTTGTCAATTTGTCCCAACTTTTGCCCCACAATAACAAGGAGACAAAACCATATCCATGAAACACTCATGCAAGCTATTGCAAAAATCATTTTTCCCTCCCCTGTATACGCAAGAGAACTTGTACCAATAACACCAATTGTATCAAGAATAGCATGTGGATTTAATAAAGAAACAGATGCAGCAAAGGTAATTTGGTGCTTTGGTGAAAAACGTACTTGCTCTTGCTTGATCCCTCCTTCAGAAGCACTCTTCCACATAACCCATCCCATATAGCCTAAGAAAAAGAAGCCAATAATAAAAAGAAGCACCTTCACCCATTCGAAGGTGAAAACGACGACAGACACACCAGCCACCGCCAAATAAATAAGTAAGCTATCACAAATACTTGCTGTCACAATAGCGGGCAGCGCATGAAGAAACTTTTTATGGGTTGCCCCTTGATTAAATAGAAATATATTTTGAACACCTAAAGGTATTATTAACCCAAATGCTAATACCATGCCATGTAATAATGGTTCCATCTTCATTCCTCCATTTCTTACCCTTAGCATAACGAAGAAGAAGATTTCTGTCTCCAACCAATTGGATGGTCACAAACCCAACCATTTTGATAAAATAGAAGAAAGTATACATAGAGGAGACATTTTATGGCTGAAATAGATTGGAGACCACAAAAGAATTCCATTGTTTCGTTACATCAACAAATCATTGCCTATATGAAAGCTAAAATCCAGCAGGGGGAATGGACAATCGGGATGAAGCTTCCATCACAACGAGATTTAGCGAGACAATTTCAAGTGAATCGAAGCACGATTATAACAGCCTTAGAGGAATTAGCTGCAGATGGATTAATTGAAGCAAAGGTTGGGAGCGGAACAAGGGTAATCAATAATACTTGGAGCCTTCTTGCAGCAACACCTCCTCCTGATTGGATTCATTATGTAAAATCAAGTATTCATCAGCCCAATATATCAATTATTCAAGAAATCAATAAAGCAGAGACAGATCCGCGTTTCATTCGACTCGGTACTGGTGAGCTTGCCCCATCCCTCCTTCCAAAGAAGCAGATGGAGCAAACCTTTCAATTCAGTGACTTACAAAGCTTGTCCCTTGGATACACAGAACCTAAAGGCAGCCTCGCTTTACGACAAGCCGTAAGCACTTATTTACAGTCAAAAGGGATACATGCTTCATCTGAATCTATTTTAATTGTTTCAGGAGGGCTACAAGCACTGCAATTACTTTCCCTTGGATTAGTAAAAAGAGGGTCTACCATCTTTCATGAAACTCCTTCGTACTTAAATTCTATCCATGCATTCCAATCGGCAGGGATGAATCTGTTTGGACTACCACTTGATGAAGAAGGAATTACCTATCATGCAATAAGCAGGCTTAAAAAGCAGCGTAAAGGAGGACTACTCTACACAATCCCAAACTTTCATAATCCAACAGGAATCCTAATGTCTGATAAAAGGCGGCAAGAGCTATTACAGATAAGCCAAATGGAATCCCTTCCTATTATAGAAGACGATGTCTATGGCGACTTATGGTTAGATAGCCCTCCACCAAGGCCTTTAAAGGCACTCGATACGCAAGGGAATATCCTTTACATTGGAAGCATGTCTAAATCATTAAGTCCAGGTCTGCGAATTGGATGGATTGTAGGACCTGAGCCGGTCATTGAGCATTTAGCTGATATAAAAATGCAAACAGATTATGGCTCTAGCACCTTATCTCAGTTTGTTGTAGAAAAATGGCTGAGTAGTGGTATGTATGTGGATTATTTAAAAGAGATAAAGGCTGAGCTTCGCTTAAAAAGAGACTTCACCTTAGCATTATTAACTACATATTTTTCTGATCTCGCTACATGGAATACACCACAAGGCGGCTTTTATATTTGGCTAAAACTAAAGCAAAACCACTCTTCACGCAAGCTATTTGATTTAGCGCTGAAAAAAGGAATTCTTCTCAACCCAGGAATCGTATACGATAAAACAGATGACCAGCATCTCCGAATATCCTATTCCTACGCTTCCATGGACGAATTAGAAAGAGGATTGATAACCTTAGCACAGGTTATCAAAAGGGAAGCAAAGGGACGGTTCTACTGAGGACTATTTTATGTCCTCAGTAGAACCGTCCCTCTGTTAACTTATAGAACGGCCTCTGCTAATAATGAATATGACTGCATTTTTTCCTCAAAATCATAAATATTAGTAATAATCATAAATTCCTTTGTTTGATAGGATTCGCTTAGTTGCAAAAGTGCTTCTTTTACCTTTTCTGGCGTCCCAATTATTGCTCGCTTTCGGTTTTTTCTTATGATTGCCTTGTCTTCTTCTGTTAGCTCCGCCCCTTTTGCCTCTTCTTTCGAAAGAATAAAAGTGTCCTGACCCTTTTCGACTGCTAATAACCATAAATCCTGACTTAATGCCATTTCCTCAGCTTCTGCTTGTGTAGGTGCACAAACAACAAACACACACACATTTGATTGGGGATTAGAAAGAAAGCTAGATGGCTGAAAGCTTTCTCGGTAATGCCTCATCGCAATACTTCCGCTAATTGGATTAATAAAATGTCCATATGTAAAAGCAGTGCCCTTTTCGGCAGCTAATCTGGCTCCTCGTTGCGAGACACCCAGCATCCATATTTCTGGTAGTGTTTCAATGTAAGGATAAGCTTGGACTTCTTGACTAGCATTCTTATCGGTTAAATATTCTTGAAGTGCTGTCACTTGGCGAGGGAACTCATTAAGGCTTTTTCTAATCCCGTCAGTGAGGGCTAACCGAGTAGGTGTAGAACCTCCTGGAGAACGCCCAATCCCTAAATCCATTCGGTTCGGATATAACGCCTCTAATACTTTAAAATCTTCCGCAATTTTAAAAGGGCTATATTGTGGAAGCAAAACCCCGCCAGAACCTACTCTTATTCTATTTGTTTGAGCAGCAATACTCGAAATAAGTATCTCTGGGGAAGTCCCTGCGATTCCATTTGAATTATGATGCTCAGCAACCCAAAAACGAGTATAGCCTAGCTCCTCTGTATGCTTTGCTAATTTAATCGTATTTTGCAGAGCTATTCCAGCATTCGAATTTTTACTAATTACTGATTGATCAAGTACACTTAATTTCATTTGAATATCCTCCTTTCCTTACAATTCAAAAAGCCATTACCATATTTCCTCGGCAATAAGTTCATATGATTTTTTTCGGCTCTCGTAACTAGGGGTAATGGTTACAATCATTATTTCATCCGCATTATACATGGATTGTAGCTCAACCAATTGTTGCTTAACTTCTTTCGGATTCCCAATAATCATTTTTTTGCGCATTTCTTGTATTCTTCCTTCCTCCTCACTCGTAATAGAATAATTTCTTACTTCTTCTATTGTAGGAATTCCGTTATTTTTTTCGCCTTTATCTGTTTGGATTTTCGATAGAAACCAGCATAAAGCTAGTTCTTCAGCCTGTTCTGTCGTTTGTGCGCAAATAGCTGATATCGTTACAATCACTTGCGGGTCTTGAATGCCCCCGTTATTTCTAAAAGTGCTTCTATATGTATTTACAATCTCAACTCCATCTTTATCGCTCATAAAATGTCCAAATGCATAGGCTGTTCCATTTTCCGCTGCTTGAACAGCGCTTTTTTCACTTGTTCCTAGAATCCATGGAACAGGCGCGACACTTGGAAAAGGGTGTGCTGTTATTTTAGAAAACATCTGATCAGATGGATAATTATTATATAAAAAGTGAAGAAGTTCTTTAATGGAGTTCGGCATATTCTGTACATTTTCTAAAAAATTACCCGAGAGCGCAATCGAAGCTTCCGCTGATCCACCTGGTGCTCGACCAATTCCTAAATCAATCCGATTCGGAAATAAAGTTGCCAGCATATTAAATGTTTCCGCAACTTTATAAGGTTTATAATGTGGTAATAGTATAGCTCCTGCCCCGATTCTTATCTTGGACGTATTGGCTCCTATATACCCAAGCATCACTTCTGGAGCAGAACTAGCGAGACCAGGAAAGTCATGATGTTCCGCAATCCAATATCTTGTGTAGCCTAGTTTTTCTCCACATTGAGCAAGCTTCATCGATTCTTTCAATGCATCTTGAGGGGTTTTCCCAGATAAAACAGGTGCTTGATCTAAAATACTTAATTTCATATTAATAACCGCCTTTATATAAATGAATATATATGTAGAAAACAGATCACTAAATCCGATAACGGTGATCTGTTTTGGCAAAGCGCTTCCGCATTTATTCCACTTCCACTAATTCCAAAAAGAAATCACTAATACTGTTTTCATCTGAGAAATTCGTGTATGAAGTAGAATACTGATTGATTTTTCCTCTAAAATTCAATTGCTCATCTGGAATTCTAACATCAAATACATTTTCATATAAAAACTTCGTAACTACGTGATATTCTTCCCCACCTCTTACTTTAAATTCAAAGCTTACCACCATTAGTTGCTTATCCGACTGCTTACTTTTAACCTTTTCCTCTTTATAATTCGAAACCGTTAATGCAAAATCATTTAAAAACACTTTATTAGCCATCTTACTCGCTCCTTCTTAAGAAAACGGAAGCAGAGGGACGGTTCTTGTGAGGTCGGTTTAATTGACCTCATTAGAACCGTCCCTCTGCTTCCCTATTTTCACCATTATTTCTGTTCCTTTTCCTATCTCACTTTGGACTTGGATTTCGCCTTCATGTAAATCGATAATTTTTTTGACAATGGAAAGGCCGAGACCGTTTCCTCCCATATTTCGATTTCTTGATTTATCTGCTTTATAGAAGCGCTCAAATATATGCATAAGTGAATCTTGGTCCATTCCGATTCCTGTATCTCTTATTTTAACAGCAATACGCTGATTCTCCGATTTAAATGCCTCGACGGTTATGGTACCTCCTACTGGCGTGAATTTAATACTATTATGAAGTAAATTAATCCATACTTGATCCAACATATCCTCATCTGCAGTAATTGTTACATCTGGAAGAACAATATCCATGTTAATTTCTTTTTCCGTCCATTGCGGCTCATTGGCAAGAATAATCCGACGGAGTTGATAATCTAAACGGTATTCTTTTAGATCTAAAGGCAAATGTTCCGATTCTAAAGAGGTAAGCTTTAAGAGATTTTCACTTAATTTAGATAATCGGATGCTTTCCATTTCAATAATGCTTAAATAGTGTTTGCGCTCCACTGAAGTCAAATCATCATTTTTCAGGGCATGGGCAAAACCGCTAATAGAAGTCAAAGGTGACTGGATTTCATGGGATACATTAGAGATAAATTCCTGACGCAGTTCTTCCATTTCCCCTAATTTTTCTGCCATATGACTAATATTTGTTACTATTTGATAATAAGGATGATCATTGTCACCTTCACGAAACTGTCTTTTATAGTAAGAAAGATCAATATTAAAATTTCCTTCTGCTATCATCTTTATTGCTTGAATGATTGGATACAAGTGTGCTTCTTGTTTTGATCTTACCCACGGGATTTTTGTGATAATCGATATTATGCATCCAAAGAGGAAGAATCCGACAATAAAATTAATTAACTGGCTGATAAATGCACTTGGTGTAAATGGGATTGCATTATAAAGCCATGCTGTTAGCCAATAAGCCAGTGACCAGCATAAAAGTAAAAAAAGAATGATCGCAAGGAAACCTGCAGTTCGTTTTATAAATTTTACTATCTTCCGATTCACTGTATTACCTCCAAACGATAGCCAAGGCCACGAACCGTTGTTATTTTAAAAGGACATTCCTCTTCGGAGAACCGCTGGCGCAATCGCTTTATATGAACATCAACTGTCCGTTCATCCCCCTCATAATCAAAGCCCCAAATGTCTTCAATTAATTGTTCCCTCGAGAATGTTTTCTTTTGATGGGTTGCAAGTTTAAATAATAGTTCAAATTCCTTTAAAGGCAACGTAACTTCCTTGTCTCCGATAGAAACCTTATAAGAATCATGATCAATGGTGACATTTCCAATCTCAATCCGATTCGAGAGATTGATTTGATAGCGCTTAAGAAGCGCCTTTACTCTGGCAACTAACTCAGCTGGTGCAAATGGCTTTACTAAATAATCGTCTGCTCCAAGTTCAAACCCTTTTACTTTTTGCGTTGTTTCCCCTTTTGCCGTCAACATTAAGATTGGCAACGTATCCGTATAGTATGTTCTTACTTCCCTGCAGAATGTCCATCCATCCATATTTGGCATCATAATATCAAGAATTATTAAATCGATTTTACCCTGCTCGAGTAAAGACAATCCCTTTTCTCCATCTTCTGCCACTACAATAGACAAGCCTTCCTTTGTTAAAATAACATGAATTAACTCTCTAATATGTGGGTCATCATCAACAATTAGTATTTTTGCCATAGTATCATTCATTCCTTTTGAAAAAATAAGGAGAACCGCCAAATTAATTGACCGTTCTTCTTCCTGTATTATTCTTTTATTTTATCGAAAACTCATGCACGACGCATATACGCACGTACCGTAATCGGAGCAAAGATTGCTACTATTACTGCTGCTCCAATAAGAGAGAGGCTGAAATCCCAACCAATTGTCCCCGCATTTGTTAAATCCCTTACTGCTGTAACCAAGTGAGAGATTGGATTAATTTTTACAAACCATTGTAGAAAATTAGGCATTGTGTCAGCTGGAACAAAGGCATTGGAAAGAAACGTTAACGGAAATAATACAATCATAGAAATTCCTTGTACACTCGAAGCAGTTCGCGAAATAACACCTAAGAAAGCAAAAATCCAGCTAATCGCCCAAGAACAAACAATGACAAGAAGCCCTGCCAAAATAACAAAACCTATACCAGCTTCTGGTCGATATCCCATAATATATCCCATTGTAAATGTAAGAGTTGTCGCAATCGTATAACGAATCGTATCTGCAAGCAATGCTCCCGCTAAAGGAGAAATCCGGGCAATCGGCAGGGACTTAAACCGATCGAATACCCCTTTATCCATATCTTCTCGCAGCTGAACTCCTGTCACAACAGATGTTGTAATAACAGTTTGAACGAGAATCCCTGGAATAATAACCGGTAAGTAATTTTGCACATTGCCAGAAATAGCCCCACCAAAAATATACGTAAACATGAGCGTAAAAAGAATCGGCTGTAACGTAACATCAAATAATTGCTCAGGTGTACGCTTTATCTTAAGCAAACCTCTATAAGCCATTGTTAATGAATTTCTAACCGCCTGACGAAAACTTGAGTTATCCCGAAGTTTTCGTCCATGAGCTGGTTTCATTGTAGTACTACTCATACTAACTCCTCCAATTTACTAGATTTATTCACTGTATTTTCTTTTGAACCAGTGATAGTAAGAAAAACCTCATCTAATGTTGGTTTTTGCACACTTAGCTCAGCTAATGAAATACCAGCCTCTTTTAGGGTGATAAGTAAATCTGTTACTTTATCAGCATCTGCCATAGGTGCTGTTATTTTTCCACCTTCTGCTGATACAGCTGATTGGACATTAAGCACACGCTCCACGATTAAACGAGCATCCTGCATATATCGCTCGTTTTGAATACTTAAATGTAAGGATGAAGTACCGATAGATTCCTTTAGATCATTTACAGTTCCTTCTGCGACCACTTTCCCATGGTCAATGACTGCAACTCGATCAGCAAGTTCATCTGCCTCTTGCAGGTATTGTGTTGTCAGTAGTACTGTTGATCCTCCATTTACTAATTTCCGGATTGTATCCCACATTTGATTGCGAGTGCGTGGATCTAGTCCAGTAGTTGGTTCGTCTAAAAAGATAAGCGGTGGTTGAGCAATAAGACTCGCAGCTAAATCAAGTCGTCTACGCATTCCTCCTGAGAAATTTTTCAATGGACGTTTCGCTGCTTCTGTTAAGCCAAACTCTTCTAGTAATTCCATCGCTTTACTCTTTGATTCTGCACGCCCTAGCCCTAAAAGACGAGAAAAAATAATTAAGTTCTCCGTTGCGCTTAGGGACTCATCAACAGAAGCATACTGACCTGTTACACCAATTAATTGACGCACAAGCTGTGGCTCTTTTACTATATCGTAGCCAAAAATCTTCGCAGAACCTTCATCTGCCTTCAGCAACGTTGCGAGCATTCTAATCGTAGTTGTTTTCCCCGCACCATTAGGACCAAGCACCCCATAAATAGAACCAGCGCGAACGTTTAAATCCACCCCATCAACGGCACGATTATCACCAAACACCTTCACCAACCCACGAGCCTCCACAGCCCATTCACTACTATCTATAATCTTTTTATTCATTGTCATTTGATTCAAAGTAAATCCTCCCTCAATTCATCCTATGAAAGAGATAATAAAACAAAAATATGAACGGAATATGAACTAAGGGAAGCAGGGGGACGGTTCTACCGCTTCCCTAAACGGTCTTCAGTAGAACCGTCCCTCCGAAGCCCCTCACAGAACTAGAGTATAATAGACAAACACTTTAAACTTTTTCCGTAAATCTAGAATTACTTGAAACTTTTCTATCTAGTAACTGCTCTAACCAATGAAAGGAGGGAATCTTTTGGACAATAATATTAATCTTGTTAAGAAAGCGATACGTGGAAATGATAAGGCATTCGAGAAGCTAGTAAAACTAGAAAGTGAGAAATTATATAAAACAGCTTTTCTCTATGTTCGGAATAAAGAGGACGCTTTAGATGTACTCCAAGAGGCAATTTATAAAGCATATGTATCAATAGATCAGGTAAAACAACCCGAGTTCTTTACTAGTTGGCTAACAAAAATTTTAATCCGCACTGCCTATGATTTTCTCAGAGGGAAAAAAAGAATGATTTTAGATGAAAGCCTTCTAAACAATTATAAAGTCGATAGCCAAACGAATATTGAAGGAAAAATAGACCTAGTAAAGGCAATCTCTGAACTTAATAGAGATTATCAAACGGTCATTATTCTATTCTACTATCATGACTTATCCATACGTTACATTGGAGAAACACTTGGAATTCCAGAGAATACAGTAAAAACACATCTTCGCCGTGCCAAAATAGAATTAAAAAGAATATTGGAAGGAGTGAAGAATAAATATGATCAAAAAGCCTATTAAACAAGAAATTAGTGAGATAGAATTCCCTAAGCATGAAGTCTTTCATGCCATTAATAAAGGATTAAAAAGAGGTCGCAGAGAAAAAAGAATGGCAACAAAGTCTAGTAGTATTAAAAAATGGGGGATTATTTCCTCAATAGCAGCTTCTGCTTTTCTTACATCTGGTCTGCTGTTTGCCCCAGTAACCAGTGTTTTAGCAGCTGTACCGATTGTAGGTCCAATCTATGAAAAATTCAGTATGCAAATTGGAGTAGAATTATTAGAAAACAATTTAATCACTCAGTTAAATAAAGAAGCAAAAAGTAATGGAATAAATATGATCATTACAAGTGCTTATTATGATGGGAATGTAATTGGAATAACTTTTAAAGCAACTGGTGACAAAATTTCTTTAGATAAAATAGGGGATAAAGGACCTGAGACAGGTTATAGCTTCCACCTTTTTAATGGAAAGGAGCAACAACAATGGTCCGCTAGTATGACTGCCTTAGAAAAAATGGAAGATGGTTATGTCGCCGCTGTAGAATTTTATAATCCTGATGCTAATTTACCTG